>NZ_JBBJZY010000004.1:0-103588 GCF_038148955.1 Streptococcus pseudopneumoniae | reverse complement strand
TTGGTTGAGAACTTCAAAGCTTTCAACGAAACAATCCAAAAAGCAAAACCAGCTACAGCTAAAGGAACTTACGTAACAAACTTGACGATCACAACTACTCAAGGTGTTGGTATCAAAGTTGACGTAAACTCACTTTAATCAGTAGTCAATGTAATGTAAAAAAGTTGAAGACGCCGTGTCTCAACTTTTTTTGATTTCAAAATATCTTCTTGTAAGGTAATACTCAATGAAAATCAAAGAGCAAACTAGGAAGCTAGCCGCAGGCTGTACTTGAGTACGGCAAGGTGAAGCTGACGTGGTTTGAAGAGATTTTCGAAGAGTATAAATTTAAGTTACTGCTGTTATTCTTAGAGTCACGTGTTTCAATACAATACTCTTTAAGCGTATTTAAATTGGTTTTATACTAAAGCATTGATCATCGTTAATGAAAAATAGAAAGATGTCTAATAAAATTAAAAAACACTCATTCAAACTCAATAATTATCAGTTATAATACTTGAATGCTACAAATATAAATGCTATAATGAACTGAAATGTGTACAATTATTTAGCAATCTTTTTTAAGATGTTCTTCTCTTAATATTACTAAAAAATTTAAGGGGGGGGCTTTTTATTTGCCCTAATGCTTTAAATCAACACGAATAAAATAAATCAAGGAGGTTGAATCTCATGAAGAGAGGTCAACAAGATTTTAGAACTGAAAGATACCTTCGGTATGGTATTCGTAAGTATAGTTTTGGAGCAGCATCAGTGGCGATTGCAGCTGGTTTGATGTTTCTTGGAGCTGGTGCGGTATCAGCAACAGAAGTAGAAGGAGTTAATGAAACATCTTCAACAGCTACTCCAACACCGACCATAGGCGATGAGGGGGCTAATCAAGGTGCTAACTCATCTAAAGCCACTACTTATGACGCAGCGCCAGTCCTAACTAGGGAGGCTAGTGAAGGTACTGCCTCATCCCAAGCTAGCGATGAGAATACCGAATCAGCGGTAACTGAATCCTCTACAGAAACAGTTGCAGATAAGTCTGAACTACAATCGAAAATTTTGACCTTACGTGCTGCTATCCAGTCGGCTACTAAGGGGACAGACAGTCTAGCTCTTGACTTTGCTAATCAAACATTGACAAGTGCGCAAGCAGTTTTAGAAGCTAAACCAAGTCAATCAGAGGTTGCTCAGCAAGTCCAAGCCCTAACAAATGCTATTACTGTAATCGCAGAAGCGTCTAGTCAAGCACAAGCTAATCAAGTCAATGCAGTAGAAACAAAACAATCATCTGAACAAGTAGAGTTAGAAAAACGAGTGTCAGAGGCGGATGTAACCAATCGTTTAGCAAATAGTTTTTTGGAAAAAGAAGCAAATGATTCAAGCCTTTCTGAAGATGTCAAGAGTGCTATTAGAGCTGTCATAGCCAGCAATGCTGCTAAAATCACAGAAGCAAAGGCCACTTTAGCAAATGGTGATGCGAGTGCTCAAGCCCTTAACCAATCGATGGCAGAATTGAAGTCCTCTATTGAAGCTGTCTATGTTACTCTCCGTAAAGCAGGCAAAGAAGAGTTTTCAGTTTCCCTGGACGATACAGCTCCTGCCGGTGGTGTCATTGTACAACCAAATGCCAAAGATTATATATCCATTCCGCAGGGTGATGGCACTTATAAGACAGTTTCAACAGCTACAACAGAAGCCTCTGCAACAGGTAAGGATATCTATACCTTTGGTGCAACTGCCGCTACAAGAGGAGATGTCTCAACGGATAGAATCAGTGGAGATATTACGACTCTGGAAGCAGTCGTGTACTCTCACCAACGGACAGGTACCGATACGAATCCTGGTAACTCAGGTTCCGGAAATAATAATAAAGGTCGAGTGGATTTTCCTCTAAGCAAGGAACAAGCAGAAGCCTTGGCTGCAGAAGCTCCCCTCTGGAAAGGGAAACTCCGTGCAGATGGGTCAACAATTTCAACATATAATAATCAAGTTTTTGGTGCAGGAGGAGGATATGAATACCTTGCAACCCACATCTATCACTATGTCTATGAACAAGGTACTGACCGTGTTTATATCGAAAAAATCAAGGGACGATTTAGTGTGACAGATAAAGCAGCCGCAGCTGGCTGGGTGGTTTCAAATGTAGAGCCGACAAACTTACCAACAGGTTTGACCTACAATGCAGCTACAGACACTATTCAGGGGACGATTGTGACAGATGGTTTGGCAAACGGGGTATATGATACGCGAATGTATGTGACCTATACCAATACCCAGACCAATGCCACTGTGCGTGCAGTCTACCGAAATCTTCGTGGGGGTTGGATTGGTTGGCAAGACACAACTCCACCAAACATTGGAACCAATGGAGAGGTCTTTGAAGGAAAGGTTGGTAAAAGTAGCTTCACCAATGAGCAAGGTGACTCTACAAATAGTATTGATATCCACTACTCAGATACTTCAGGTTCTCGTGCCATGTCTGGCGGTGCTAATGTTACCTATACGCTAGCAGATGGGACGAATGTTACAGTACGTAATCAATACGGGCCAAGTACTACAGGAATCTCGGGTAATATTGTGACAGCTACTGGAACAGCTCGTGCCGTGGATACAGAGATTCCGGGATTGACCTATGCCTTAGATGGTAGTACACCCTTAACTACTTCTGAGGGTGTGACTACGGGTTATACAGGGAAGGCCTTGATTAGTGGAACTCCAACGGAAGCTGGTATTTATTATGTTACAGCCTATGCTAAGGACTGGAACCAGCCAACAGGTGCGAATGGTTGGACAACCCAGGGGCAAGAAACCCATGCAGGTATCACAGTTAAGGTAGCACCGAAAATTGATGTCCTCAACATTGCTGCATATGGAACAGAAGTCCCAGTGACTATCTCTAAAGGAGCTACCTATGCCAAGGTGACCATGCCTGATGGAAGTGTCACAGCACTTGAAAATAGAGAAGGCAAGTGGTATGTTGCCGCGGAGGGAACTACAAATACAGCAGTGACAGCTGGTGAATTAGTTGGAACAGTTGGTGAACAATTTAAGTTAAAAGTTACAAGTGAAATGACAGCAACAGCTGGTGTCAATAAGATATCTGTTTATGCTAAAACAGAAGCTGTTACAGCATCCTTGATGCGTTCATCTGTCACACTCCAAGATAATGATAACTCGTCACACGTTGCAACCTTGAATAAAACAAGTGGACGTTGGGAACTTCCAGCTGAATATGCGACTGTTAGAACCGATCACGGAGATGGTACTTATGATGTAACGAATAGAGAAGTTTACACCTCTGTGCAAACGGATGGCTCTATCAAGTTCTATATTTATGCCTATAACCGTAGTTACGATGCTACAGGAAAGGTTACAGCAGTTAATGATGTGACTCGTAAAGAAACAGTTTATGCGAGAGAAAATACCCTAGCTACAACAGTTGGGAATGGAACCTATGTAACAGTTTCTTACGATAAAGCTACGAACACATGGTCGTCATCGGATCAGTCAGTAGTGACAGCTACAAAGACAGATGCTGGTCATTGGGAAGTATCTACTTCATCAGGATTTTCTGGTGTGGTTAAGGCGACTGTAGCAGAATCGACGGATGAAGCTACGATTATCAATAGAAAACCAACTGTTACTTCGACTTCTTATACAGCTAAGATGAATACAACTGTAGACTTAGTAGACCGCAGTTTGGACGGAGTAAGTACGGTAACAACTGATGCTCATGTGACAGTAGCTGATGCAGAAGATGACTCACTTCCATCTACAAGTGATGCTGAGAAAACTTTCAAGACTAGTCACAATACCAAGATAACAACTATTAGAGTGACTGATCCAAATGGTGGGTTGGTTGCATCTTACACAAAGACTGGTGATGCTCATAATTACCCAGATGCAACAAGCTTAAAATTGACAGAAGTTGGTGTTTATACAGTTACAGTAGAAGTTATGGATAGTAATACTAACCTAGTTGATGAGACAAACGTTGGTGAGACAACAGAGGGTACAGATCATGGTGCAAACACATCTACGGCACGTACAGTCTACACTATTACTGTTACTCCTCTGGATATAGAGGGTCAACCTACGAAATCAGTGGCTATTCAAGGGGAACCACAAGAAGGGGAACCTACATTTGAGTTTAAAACAGATGTTGAAACTGAGACTGAGAAAGAGACAGAGATTAATCAGGGAACAAAACTCTATAGCCTTGAAGGAGCGATAGATGGCTCTGTAACGGCTACAAAAGATGGTAAGACAATAGGTACTTACAAGATTGATAAAGATACAGGATTGGTCACTTTCACTCCTGAAAAAGACTTTACAGGGGAAGCACCAGCAGTTACAGTACGTTTGACAGTAACATTTGCTAATGATACTACTGGGAATCCACTCACTGCAACTGCGACAGCGACCTACACCCCAACAGTTATTCCAGTAACACCAAGCTCTGAAGCTTCAGAGACAAGTGGACCGCAAGGACAAGCCCAGACTTCAGTTATTAAGTATGACACTGCAGATACAGATGCTAGCACTGTGAACTTTACTAAAGGTAGTGCTATGGTTGAAACGGTTGAGAAGTCTGTTGAGCTAGATAAAGGAACGGTAACGCTTCTTGATGCCAATGGAGCAGAAACTACAACTGTCACAGTGGCAGACCAAGGTACCTATAGTCTAAACAAAGATACCAACACCATCACCTTCCAGCCTCTTTCAAGTTTCGTAGGCAAGGCAAGTCCAGTAACAGTTCAAGTGAAAGATGCCAATGGAACAGCAACAACAACGACTTACACTCCAACGGTAACAGCTGTAACTCCAACAGGTGCTTCATCGGCTACTGAAGGAGCTCGTGGAACTGTTCAAACATCTCCTGTAGTATTTGATACGCCAGATCAAGATAATACAACAGTAAACTTTAATAAAGGTCATGAAAAAGTTGAGCTTGATAAATCTACTCTAACATTAGTTGATAAAACTGGTAAAGAAGTGAAAGAAGTTGTAGTTCCAGGAGAAGGAACATATGTACTTAAGGATGGAGTCGTTGAATTTACACCAGAAAAAGATTTTGTAGGCAAGGCAACTCCAGTAACAGTTCAAGTGAAAGACGTCAATGGTAAAGTAGTTTCTGAAACTTATACTCCAACTGTGCGTCCTGTAACGGAGTTTAAAGACACAGATGGGAATGTTGTTTCAGGAAGTACTACAGAAGATGGCAAAGTTGATAAGAAGGACTTCCCAGGTTATAGATTTGTTGAAACTAAAGTTGATAACAAAGGTAATACTACTCATATCTATGAAAAAGTAACAACAACATTCAAGGATAAGGAAGGCAATCTTATTACTGTTGATAAAGACAACAACCCTGTGAAATCAACAGAAAAAGGAGAAATCCCAGCTAAAACGATTCCAGGTTATAAATTCGTAGAAACTAAGAAACTTCCAAACGGAGATATCGAACACATCTACGAAAAAGTAACAACAACATTCAAGGATAAGGAAGGCAATCTTATTACTGTTGATAAAGACAACAACCCTGTGAAATCAACAGAAGAAGGAGAAACCCCAGCTAAAACGATCCCAGGTTATAAATTCGTAGAGACTAAGAAACTTCCAAACGGAGATACTGAGCATATCTACGAAAAAGTAAGTACCTTCTTCAAAGATAAAGAAAGTAAAGAGATTCCAAACTATCCAAGTGAACCGGGAACAGTCGATAAGAAAGACATTCCAGAATACAGATTCGTAGAAACGAAGAAATTACCAAATGGTGATACAGAACATATCTATGAAAAAGTAACAACAACATTCAAGGATAAGGAAGGAAACGAAATTCCTAACTATCCAAGTGAGTCAGGCACAGTAGATAAGAAAGACATCCCAGAGTACCGCTTCGTAGAGACTAAGAAGTTGCCAAACGGTGACACAGAACACATCTACGAAAAAGTAAGTACCTTCTTCAAAGATAAAGAAGGCAAAGAGCTTCCAAACTATCCAAGTGAGCCAGGTACAGTCGATAAGAAAGACATCCCAGAATACAGATTCGTAGAGACGAAGAAACTGTCAAATGGAGATACTGTTCATGTTTATGAAAAAGTAACACCACCAGCTCCAACACCTTCACCTGTTCCTCAACCAAATCCAGGTAAGCAAAATACAACTACTTGGACTGATGAGAATGGAAATCCATTGAAACCAACTGAGCCAGGTTCTAAAGAACCGGGAACAATTCCAGGTTACGAATATGTGAAGACTGTGACAGATTCAAATGGAAATATCAGACATATCTTCCGCAAAGTTGAGATGCCAACTCCAACACCGGTTGAACCGACTCAACCAGCACAACCGGTAGAGCCAGCAACTCCAGCAATACCTGAACAGCCAGCTAAACCTCAAATGCCAGCAACACCTAAATATGTTGATGGTCAAAAAGAATTGCCTAACACAGGTACAGAAGCTAACGCTAGCCTCGCAGCGCTTGGACTTCTTGGAGCCCTAGGTGGATTTGGACTTCTTGCTCGTAAGAAGAAAGAAGACTAATCTTTCTAATGGGTATAATTTGTTTGCAATGAACAGATTGTCCTTAATGAGGTTGGGCAAAAACTTCGTTTCAGGATAAAATGAAGTAAATATTCTCACAATAAAACGCATAGTATCAAGTTTTTCAAGACCTGATATTATGCGTTTTTTAATTTTCAAGACTTTTTTCAGTCTCACTTATTGTATAGTGAAATGAGATAAAAAATGGATAAATTGATTGGGAGATTTAAAAAATCCTTGTTTATGATTTTTTATATGCCATTGATTTACAGTAGATAAAAAGACTGAGAGCTTACTTCTCAGTCTTGGATATGTTGAAAGAGGTGGTCGAGTTGGTTTAGGTAGTCGGTGCGTGAGTTGATAATTCTCAGGATATGGACTTCTTTTTCATGAATGAGGTAAAAGAGTAGGTATTGTTTAGAGACAATCATTCTGAGAATGTTACCTGGATAGAGGGAGTAGCCGATTTTATGATCAAAATTAATACCACCCTCTGGTGAGAACATGAGTAGATTGGCAGTTTGGCGTAGGCGAGTGATGACTTTCTTGGCTATGTTTTCACTGAACTCTGTGGAGTAGTAGATGAAAATATCGTCCAAGTCTTGTCTGGCTTGTTCTGTAAAGCGTACTTTATAGTTCATACTTTGAAAAGACCTCGTCTGCGTCGTAGAGACGCCCTTCGATGATGTCTTGGTAGCCTTTATCTAGTTCTTCCTTGAGTTCTCCTAGGAAGATTTCTGCTTTGAGTTGGTCGGCTGTTTTAATTGGGAGACCTTTTTCAAGGACGATTTGTTCTACAAAGAGGTTGAGGGCATCTGAAAGGCTGATGTTTTTGCTTTCTAGGATGGTTTTTGCTTCTTCGAATAGTTGGTTATTAACTCGGAAGTTATAAACTCGGTCTCGTGTAAGTGTTGACATGGCATTTCTCCTTGTAATGATATTGTATTACAAATATCTTACAAAAAAAGATAGAGAAAGTCAAGGGCTGTTTTAGTAGGGAAGGGTGGTTGTTTTTGGGTTAAATATACAAATGAGGTCAGGAAAAAATTTCGATCTCATTTTTTATAAATAAGACTTTTCTTATAATTTTAGTTTCTATATTCACAACATTCAATAAAGCAGTAGGTTCTTGAAACCTATAGGGATTAGGATTACGAGAGCGTTTCATGGTCAATAGTTTTCTGTGTTACTGCTTTTTTATCGGATAGGCTAATCTAATCTTTCAACAGTGTAATAGTGGTATTTCGTTTTCAGAAAATATTTACACTCTTCGAAAATCTCTTCAAACCTCGTCAACGTCCATCTGCAACCTCAAAGCAGTGCTTTGATCAACCTGCGGCTAGTTTCCTAGTTTACTCTTTGATTTTCATTGAGTATTAATTGACAAGTGATGCAAATTGCAGTACAATAACAGTACAAATCGTAAGTGAGGTGATAAGAATGGGAAAAACAGCTACAATTAGTGTTCGAGTTGATGAATTAGATAAACAATCAGCTGAACAGGTTTTGAAGCAGCTTGGGATGCCGATATCAACATTAGTTACACTATTATTGAAACAAGTATCATTAACGAAGAAAATCCCTTTTGATATTGCATTGCCAGATGTACCTTCATCAGTGAATGTAGAGGAAATGACAGCTGAACGATTTGGACAAATGATGGTTGAAGCTTATCATGAAGCAGAAAATGGTCATGTTCGATCTGTCAATGAGTTCTTTAAAGAATTTAAGGAACGGAACGTATGACTAAAATAACCATTAATATTTTAAAAAGAGCTGAAGGAGATATGGAAGCCATTTATCATTATATCGCAGATGAGCTTCAATCTCCGGAAACTGCTATGAGTCACTTTGAAGCTATTGCAGAAGGGATTAAAACCTTAGAAATATTTCCTGAAAGATGTGCTATTGTAGAGGAATTACTCAGTTTAGATATTAAAGTTAGACGACTACTAGTAAAAAATTATTCAGTGTTTTATCGTTTTGATAAGGATACAGTTACCATCTTGAGAGTGTTACATCAATCAAGTAGCTTGGACAGATTACTGTTTGAAATTGGGAACAAATCAGATTGACATATACGTATTTAGTCAGATTATATTCTATTTCATGGAACTTATATATAGTAGATTGAATCTAAAATAGTACACTGCGACTGTTAAAAATATTTCCAGAAATTAGATTGACTTTCCTAAGCGAGTTGTTCATACCTTATTCAATCTACTATAAAATCATAATTAAAGCTTTTTAAGAAACATGGAAAAACTGTTCATTATGCTCCAGATGCTAAAGCTTAATCTAGCTGAACAATAAAAAATAGCACCTGCCCATTTGGCAGTTTTTTTGATGTTTCAAGGAAACTATTAAACCAGAATTTTGGGTTAAAAATATCATTTTTAAGAGAAAAATCTCTAATTTCACAATCTATAGGCAAACGCTTGCATTCTAGTTTTTATTGGACTATAATAGGTTGGTATAAAGCCTTCTGTAGCAATAAAATGTAGAAGGTGTAGAAAGTAAGGATTTAGAATGTTTGTAGTCAAAAACACAATGTTGCTATTCCTTACCATAGGGAGAGATTTATGGCAATGATTGAAGTGGAACACCTTCAGAAAAATTTTGTGAAGACTGTCAAGGAACCAGGCTTGAAGGGAGCATTGCGTTCCTTTATTCATCCTGAAAAGCAGACCTTTGAAGCGGTCAAGGATTTGACCTTTGAGGTTCCTAAAGGACAGATTTTAGGATTTATTGGTGCTAATGGTGCTGGGAAGTCGACAACCATCAAAATGCTGACAGGGATTTTGAAACCGACATCTGGTTTTTGTCGAATTAACGGCAAAATTCCGCAAGACAATCGCCAAGATTATGTCAAGGATATTGGGGTGGTCTTTGGACAACGCACCCAGCTATGGTGGGATTTGGCTCTGCAAGAGACCTACACGGTCTTGAAAGAGATTTACGATGTGCCAGATTCGCTCTTTCATAAGCGCATGGACTTTTTGAATGAGGTCTTGGATTTAAAGGAATTTATCAAGGATCCCGTGCGAACTCTTTCACTTGGGCAACGGATGCGGGCGGATATTGCGGCTTCCTTGCTCCACAATCCCAAGGTACTTTTTTTAGATGAGCCGACCATTGGTTTGGACGTTTCAGTCAAGGACAATATTCGTCGGGCCATTACTCAGATCAATCAAGAGGAAGAGACTACCATTCTCTTGACCACTCACGACTTGAGTGATATTGAGCAACTTTGTGATCGGATTTTTATGATTGACAAGGGGCAGGAAATTTTTGATGGAACGGTGAGTCAGCTCAAGGAAACCTTTGGCAAGATGAAGACACTCTCCTTTGAACTGCTACCAGATCAAAGTCATCTCGTCTCTCACTATGAAGGCTTTTCGGATATGACAATTGATAGACAAGGAAATAGTCTCAACATTGAATTCGATAGTTCCCGCTACCAGTCAGCTGACATTATCAAACAAACCCTGTCTGATTTTGAAATCCGCGATTTGAAGATGATGGATACGGATATTGAAGATATTATCCGTCGCTTCTACCGAAAGGAGCTCTAAGATGGTCAAATTGTGGAGACGTTATAAAGCCTTTATCAATGCAGGTGTTCAGGAATTGATTACCTACCGAGTCAACTTTATTCTCTATCGGATTGGCGATGTTATGGGGGCTTTTGTGGCCTTTTATCTCTGGAAGGCAGTCTTTGATTCCTCGCAGGAGTCCTTGATTCAGGGCTTCAGCATGGCAGATATCACCCTCTACATCATCATGAGTTTTGTGACCAATCTGTTGACCAAGTCAGATAGCTCTTTTATGATTGGGGAGGAGGTCAAGGATGGCTCTATTATCATGCGTTTGTTGCGACCAGTGCATTTTGCAGCATCTTACCTTTTTACAGAGCTTGGCTCCAAGTGGTTGATTTTTATCTCTGTTGGCCTTCCATTTTTAAGTGTCATTGTCTTGATGAAAATCTTGTCTGGGCAAGGGATTGTAGAAGTGCTGGGTTTAACTGTTCTATATCTTTTTAGCTTAACGCTCGCCTATCTGATTAACTTTTTCTTTAATATCTGCTTTGGATTTTCAGCTTTTGTGTTTAAAAATCTTTGGGGTTCCAATCTATTAAAGACTTCCATAGTGGCCTTTATGTCTGGGAGTTTAATTCCCTTGGCTTTCTTTCCCAAGGTGGTATCAGATATTCTGTCCTTCCTGCCTTTTTCATCCTTGATTTATACTCCGGTTATGATTATTGTTGGGAAATACGATGCCAATCAGATTCTTCAGGCTCTCGCTTTGCAGTTTTTCTGGCTCTTAGTGATGGTGGGGGTGTCTCAGTTGGTTTGGAAACGAGTCCAGTCCTTTATTACCATTCAGGGAGGTTAGTATGAAAAAATATCAACGCATGCATCTGATTTTTATCAGACAATACATCAAGCAAATCATGGAGTACAAGGTTGATTTTGTGGTGGGTGTCCTAGGAGTTTTTCTAACTCAAGGCTTGAACCTCTTGTTTCTCAATGTCATCTTTCAACATATTCCATCACTAGAAGGTTGGACTTTTCAAGAAATCGCCTTTATCTATGGATTTTCCTTGATTCCCAAGGGCTTGGACCATCTCTTTTTTGATAATCTCTGGGCATTGGGACAGCGCTTGGTGCGAAAAGGGGAGTTTGACAAGTATCTGACTCGTCCCATCAATCCTCTCTTTCATATCCTAGTTGAAACCTTTCAGATTGATGCCTTGGGCGAACTTTTGGTCGGTGGTATCCTACTGGGAACAACAGTGACTAGCATTGCTTGGACTCTTCCAAAATTCCTAATTTTTCTAGTCTGCATTCCTTTTGCGACCTTGATTTATACTTCCTTGAAAATCGCGACAGCTAGTATCGCTTTTTGGACTAAGCAGTCAGGGGCTATGATTTACATTTTCTATATGTTTAATGATTTTGCCAAGTATCCGATTTCCATTTATAATTCATTTCTTCGTTGGTTGATTAGCTTTATCGTGCCTTTCGCCTTTACGGCCTATTATCCTGCCAGCTATTTCTTGCAGGACAAGGATGTAATCTTTAACATCGGAGGTTTGATGTTGATTTCCCTTGTTTTCTTTGTCATTTCCCTTAAACTTTGGGACAGGGGCTTGGATTCTTATGAAAGTGCTGGGTCCTAAGATGAAGAAACTCAAAGCCTTGTCTCAGGACAGGCTTTTTCTAATAGAGATGAAAATTCCTTGACATCTATTCTCAGAGTGCTATACTGTAAGTGTAATCGCCGATTTAGCTCAGTTGGTAGAGCAAGGCACTCGTAAAGCCTAGGTCACAGGTTCAATCCCTGCAATCGGCAAAGTGAAGAAGTCTCATCAGGCTTCTTTTTCTTTTTAAAGAAAATCAGACCACTTAGACCGATATAGAGACCAGATAGGCAAAAGAACTTGTTCTTGAAACTGACCTCTGCTATAATGATTTTTGTGAGGGACGTGAGTATTCATACTCTTCGAAAATCTCTTCAAACAACGTCAGCTTCACCTTGCCGTATATATGTTACTGACTTCGTCAGTTCTATCCACAACCTCAAAACAGTGTTTTGAGCAGCCTGTGGCTAGTTTCCTAGTTTGCTTTTTGATTTTCATTGAGTATTAGTTGGTAGAGCAAGGCACTCGTAAAGCCTAGGTCACAGGTAGATAAACGACTGAGGATTTGAAAAAATAGATATGTAGAAAATAACCGTTAAGCCTCGTTCTTAGCGGTTATTTATGTTCTTTAATGGTATTGATATTACACCAATGGTATCTGTCTTTGTGATTCTGCTAGTTTTTTTAAGTTGATTGCTACTATTTTTGATGGTGTGAATGTTCTGATAATATACCCAGCTAAGTACGAAAGTTTTTGACTCTATATTTTTAACGTACATTAAAAAACAAATTAATGTATGTTAATTTTTTATTGACTTAAATTTTTTAAATGATATACTATTCTTATGGAGAGCTAACAATTATATATAAATGTACTACTCTATTTCCTAGATAATACTTAGTAAAACTTTTTATAACAAAGGCTAGCAAAGTTAAAGTTTTCTATCTATTGGAAGTTAAATAAATATGTAAGGAATTAAAATGAAAAAAAGTACAGTATTGTCATTAACCACAGCTGCAGTTATTTTAGCAGCCTATGCCCCTAATGAGGTAGTCTTAGCGGATACATCTAGCTCTGAAGATGCTTTAAATATCTCTGATAAAGAAAAAGTAGTAGTAGATAAGGAAACAGAAAATAAAGAGAAACATGAAGAGATTCATCATGCTATAGAAGCTTCAAAGGATACTGAAGAAAAGAAAACAACAATTATTGAGGAAAAAGAAGTTGTTAGTAAAGAATCTGTGATAGATAACAAAACTAGCAATGAAGAAGCAACAATCAAAGAAGATTCCAATCAATCCCAAGAAGATAAAGCTAACTCGTCTGCAAGTAAAGACCCAGAAAGTCCCAAAAAAGAAGATAAACTTGTCTATATTGCTGAATTTAAAGATAAAGAATCTGGAGAAAAAGCAATCAAGGAATTATCCAATCTTAAGGATACAAACGTTTTATATACCTATAATACGATTTTTAATGGTGTTTCAATAGAAACAACTCCAGATAATCTGGATAAAATTAAACTAATAGAAGGTATTTCATCGGTTGAACGGTCACAAAAACTCCAACCCATGATGAATCATGCCAGAAAGGAAATTGGAGTTGAGGAAGCTATTGATTACCTAAAGGCCATTAATGCTCAATTTGGAAGAAATTTTGATGGCAGAGGTATGGTCATTTCAAATATCGATACGGGGACAGATTATAGGCATAAGGCTATGAGAATCGATGATGATGCCAAAGCCTCAATGAGATTTAAAAAAGAAGACTTAAAAGGCACTGATAAAAATTATTGGTTGAGTGATAAAATTCCTCATGCTTTTAATTATTATAATGGTGGTAAAATTACCGTAGAAAGAGCTGATGATGGAAGTGATTATTTTGATCCCCATGGGATGCATATTGCAGGGATTCTTGCTGGAAATGATACTGAAAAAGACATCAAGAACTTTAATGGCATAGATGGAATTGCACCTAATGCACAGATCTTCTCTTATAAAATGTACTCTGACGCAGGATCTGGGTTCGCAGGGGATGAAACAATGTTTCATGCTATTGAAGATTCCATCAAACACAACGTTGATGTTGTTTCGGTATCATCTGGTTTTACAGGAACAGGTCTTGTAGGTGAGAAATATTGGCAAGCTATTAGAGCATTAAGAAAAGCAGGCATTCCAATGGTTGTCGCTACGGGTAACTATGCGACTTCTGCTTCAAGTTCTTCATGGGATTTAGTAGCAAATAATCATCTGAAAATGACCGACACTGGAAATGTAACGCGGACAGCAGCACATGAAGATGCGATAGCGGTCGCTTCTGCTAAAAATCAGACAGTTGAGTTTGATAAAGTCAACATAGGTGGAGAAAATTTTAAATACAGAAATATAGGGGCCTTTTTCGATAAGAATAAAATCACAACAAATGAAGATGGTTCAAAAGCTCCTGATAAATTGAAATTTGTATATATAGGCAAGGGCCAAGACCAAGAGTTGATAGGTTTGAATCTTAAGGGCAAAATTGCAGTAATGGATAGAATTTATACAAAGGATTTAAAAAATGCTTTTAAAAAAGCTACGGATAAGGGCGCACGCGCCATTATGGTTGTAAATACTGTCAATTACTACAATAGAGATAATTGGACAGAGCTTCCAGCTATGGGATATGAAGCGGATGAAGCTACTAAAAGTCAAGTGTTTTCAATTTCAGGAGATGATGGTGTAAAGCTATGGAACATGATTAATCCTGATAAAAAAACTGAAGTCAAAAGAAATAATAAAGAAGATTTTAAAGATAAATTGGAGCAATACTATCCAATTGATATGGAAAGTTTTAATTCCAACAAACCGAATGTAGGTGACGAAAAAGAGATTGACTTTAAGTTTGCACCTGACACAGACAAAGAACTCTATAAAGAAGATATCATCGTTCCAGCAGGATCCACATCTTGGGGGCCAAGAGTAGATTTACTTTTAAAACCCGATGTTTCAGCACCTGGTAAAAACATTAAATCTACTCTCAATGTCATTAATGGGAAATCAACTTATGGCTATATGTCAGGAACTAGTATGGCAACTCCAATCGTAGCAGCTTCTACTGTTTTGATTAGACCGAAGTTAAAGGAAATGCTTGAAAGACCTGTATTGAAAAATCTTGAGGGAGATGACAAAATAGACCTTACAAGTCTTACAAAAATTGCTTTACAAAATACTGCGCGACCTATGATGGACGCAACGTCTTGGAAAGAAAAAAGTCAATACTTTGCATCACCTAGACAACAGGGAGCAGGGCTAATTAATGTGGCCAATGCTTTGAGAAATGAAGTTGTAGCGACTTTCAAAAACAAGGATTCTAAAGGTTTGGTAAACTCTTATGGTTCTATTTCTCTTAAAGAAATAAAAGGAGAAGAAAAATATTTTACAGTTAAGCTTCACAATACATCAGACAGACCTTTAACCTTTAAAGTTTCAGCATCAGCGATAACTACAGATTCTCTAACTGACAGATTAAAACTGGATGAAACATATAAAGATGAAAAATCTCCAGATGGGAAGCAAATTGTTCCAGAAATCCATCCAGAAAAAATCAAAGGAGCAAATATCACATTTGAGCATGATACTTTCACTATAGGCGCAAATTCTAGCTTTGATTTGAATGCGGTTATAAATGTTGGAGAGGCTAAAGACAAAAATAAATTTGTAGAATCATTTATTCATTTTGAGTCAGTGGAAGAAATGGAAGCTCTAAACTCTAACGGGAAGAAAATAAACTTCCAACCTTCTTTGTCGATGCCTCTAATGGGATTTGCTGGGAATTGGAACCACGAACCAATCCTTGATAAATGGGCTTGGGAAGAAGGATCAAAATCAAAAACAATGGAAGGTTATGATGATGATGGTAAACCGAAAATTCCTGGAACCTTGAACAAGGGTATTGGTGGAGAACATGGTATAGATAAATTTAATCCAGCAGCTATTATTCAAAACAGAAAAGATAAAAATATTACATCGCTAGACCAAGACCCAGACCTATTTGCCTTTAACAACCAAGGTATTCATGCAGAATCCACTAGTGGATCTAATGTTGCTAGGGTATATCCACTTGACTCAAAGGGAGAACCACAAAGTGTTTCACTAGAAAGAGGATTAACACCTTCTCCACTTGTATTAAGAAGTGCAGAAGAAGGATTGATTTCAATAGTAAATATAAATAAAGAGGGAGAAAATCAAAGAGACTTAAAAGTCATTTCGAGAGAACACTTTATTAGAGGAATTTTAAATTCTAAAAGCAATGATGCAAAGGGAATCAAATCATCTAAACTAAAAGTTTGGGGTGACTTGAAGTGGGATGGACTCATCTATAATCCTAGAGGTAGAGAAGAAAATGCACCAGAAAGTAAGGATAATCAAGATCCTGCTACTAGGATAAGAGGTCAATTTGAACCGATTGCGGAAGGTCAATATTTCTATAAATTCAAATATAGATTAACCAAGGATTATCCATGGCAGGTTTCTTATATACCAGTAAAAATTGATAATACAGCTCCAAGAATTATTTCAATTGATTTTTCTAATCCAGATAAAATTAAATTGATTGCAAAAGATACCTACCACAAGGTAAAGGATGAGTACAAACACGAAACCTTGTTTGCTAGAGACCAAAAAGAACATCCTGAGAAATTTGAAGAAGTAGCCAACGAAGTATGGTATGCAGGTGCAGCTCTTGTCGATAAGTATGGAGATGTTGAGAAAAATCTTGATGTAACTTACGCCGGAGAGGGTGAAGGAAGAAATAGGAAACTTGACAAAGACGGAAATACCATCTACGAAATTAGCGGAGCAGGAAATTTAAGAGGAAAAATCATCGAAGTAATCGCCCTAGATGGCGCAAGCAACTTTACCAAAATCCATAGAATTAAATTTGCTGATAAGGCTGACAAAAATGGAATGATTTCTTATTACCTAGTAGATCCTGACAAAGATGCTTCTTCTTACAAAAAACTAGGGGAAATTTCTGAAGATAAACTTAAAAATGCCCAAAGTCCAGAAGCCTCAAATAACGTAGAAGAAAAGAAAGAGACTGTTGAAGAAAAACCTATAGAGGGACCTTCAACTCTAGAGTTAGACAAAGAAATCTCTACTGTAAGAAACTTTGAAAATAAAGACCTAAAGAAACTAATTAAAAAGAAATATAAGGAAGAAGAAGACTTTGTAAATGGCGGAAAAAGAAAAGTAGAGCTTGATTATCGATATGATACTAAGGGAAATATAACTGCCTATGTGGATGGAAGTGCTCTAGAATATGAGACTGAGAAACTTGATGATGTTAAATCAAAGCTTGGTGGTGTATTAAGCCCATCAAAGGATGGACATTTTGAAATTCTTGGAAAAGTAAGTAATGTATCCAAAAATGCTAAGGCTTACTATGGCAATGGCTTCAAATTAATAGAAATTAAGGCAAGTAAATACGACCCACAAACTAAAACTCTAACCTTTGACTTATTTGCAAATACAAATGATGTAGTCGATGGTCTATCCTTTACGGGTGATATGAATATCCTTGTAAAAGATAAGGGTAAAACAAAAGCTAAAACTAAAATTAGAATGCCTGAAAAAAATAGGGAAACTAAAACAGAATATCCCTATGCATCAAGTTATGGGAATGTAATAGAATTAGGAGAAGGTGATCTTTCAAAAAACAAACCAAACAATTTAACTGAAATGGAATCTGGTAAAATCTATTCTGATTCAGAAAAACAACAATATCTATTAAAGGATAATATCATTCTGAGAAAAGGCTATGCACTAAAAGTGACTACCTATAATCCTGGAAAAACGGATATGTTAGAAGGAAATGGAGTCTATAGCAAGGAAGATATAGCAAAAATACAAAAGGCCAATCCTAATCTAAGAGTCCTTTCAGAAAAAATAATTTATGCTGATAGTAGAAATGTTAAAGATGGAAGAAGCACTCAATCAGTATTAATGTCGGCTTTGGATGGCTTTAACATTGTAAGATATCAAGTGTTTACCTTTAACATGAATGATAAAGGGGAGGCAATCGATAAAGATGGAAATCTTGTGACAGATTCCTCTAAACTTGTATTATTTGGTAAAGATAATAAAGAGTATCATGGGGAGGAATATTCTAATGTAGAAGCTATAAAAGAAGATGGCTCCATGTTATTTATTGATACCAAACCAGTAAACCTTTCAATGGATAAGAACTACTTTAATCCATCTAAATCTAATAAAATTTATGTACGAAATCCAGAATTTTATTTAAGAGGTAAGATTTCTGATAAGGGTGGTTTTAACTGGGAATTGAGAGTTAATGAATCGGTTGTAGATAATTATTTAATCTACGGAGATTTACACATTGATAACACTAGAGATTTTAACGTTAAGCTTAATGTTAAAGACGGTGACATCATGGACTGGGGGATGAAAGATTATAAAGCAAACGGATTTCCAGATAAGGTAACAGATATGGATGGAAATGTTTATCTTCAAACTGGCTATAGCAATTTGAATGCGAAAGCGGTTGGAGTACACTATCAATTTTTATATGATAATGTTAAACCAGAAGTAAACATTGATCCCAAGGGAAATACAAGTATCGAATATGCTAACGGAAAATCTGTAGTCTTTAATATCAATGATAAAAGAGATAATGGATTCAATGGTGAGATTCAAGACAAACATATTTATGTAAATGGAAAAGAATACACATCATTTGATGATATTAAACAACTAACAGATAAGACACTAAACATTAAGATTCTTGTAAAAGATTTTGCAAGAAATACAACTGTAAAAGAATTCATTTTAAACAAAGATACGGGAGAGGTAAGAGAACTAAAACCTCATAGGGTGACTGTGACCATGCAAAATGGAAAAGAAATGAGTTCTAAGATAGTGTCGGAAGAAGATTTCATTTTACCTGTCTATAAGGGTAAATTAGAAAAAGGCTATCAATTTGATGGTTGGGAAATTGCTGGTTTCGAAGGGAAAAAAGATGCTGGCTATGTTCTTAATTTATCAAAAGATACCTTTATAAAACCTGTATTCAAGAAAATAGAGGAGAAAAAGGAGGAAGAAAATAAACCTACTTTTGATGTATCCAAAAAGAAAAATAAGGTGCAAGTAAATCATAATCAATTAGATGAAAGTCACAGAAAAGAGGATTTACAAAGGGAAAATCATTCCCATAAATCTGATTCAACTGAAGGTGTCAAAGCTACAGTTCCTGTACAAGTAAATCATAATCAATTAGATGAAAGTCACAGAAAAGAGGATTTCCAAAGAGAAAATCATTCACACAAATCTGATTCAACTGAGGGTGTCACAGCTACAGTTCCTGTACAAGTAAATTATAGTCAATTAGATGAAAGTCAAAGATCTGATTTAACTAAGGATGTCAAAGCTACAGTTCCTGGTAGAAATGATAAAAACTTTGAAAATAAGACTGAAGTTTATCCTAATGAACCAGAGAACATAGCCAATAAAGACACCAATATCGATAGCAAATTAACTACTAACAATCTTAATAAGTCACCAAAAACCGGAACAGTTAGCGGAGTCTTTACATTATTCGTTGCTGGAATACTGTTTACCGTAGGCACATTTCTTGGATTGAAGAAAAAAGATCAAGATTAAGACCAAAGCTATAGATGAAAAAATGGTTTATGTACTGAGATAGTGTGATGATGAAACAGTTTTGTGAAAATAGCCATTTATAACTCAATTATTTAGTTTACTTTACTATTGATACTCTTTTTGGATTTATTAATAGACTTAGTTTCGACAACTAATGAATTGATTGAAAGGGTTAGTATTGACAATATTGGTCACATTGATTAGAAAATAGAGTCTATCAAAATTTAAAGGCTAATAGAGGTGATGAGATAATTTCAAGGAATTAAGTAGCGTTTGGTTGCTTAATTCCTTTTTATTTGGAAGGAAGTTTTTCACCTGCTTCCTTATTTTATCGCTATTATTGAACCATTTAGACCGAGATAAAGACCAGATAGACAAAAGAGCTTGTTCTTGAAACCAACCTCTGCTATAATGCTTTTTGTAAGGGACGTGAGGCATCAATATCAGATAACTCAAGTTCCTAAAAAAGAAATCGGAGATAAACAAATGAAAAAATTATTAGGGATTGTATTTTTAGTAGCAGCAGCGACAGTAGTGTATTTTGGCTCTGTTGGCTGGCCAAGTTTGGACATTAACCTCTGGTCATTGATTCCGGTAGGGCTGTTCCTCTTTTTCACTCTAGAGAATCTTTTGAAAAAAGACTACAAGGCTAGTCTAATGTGTTTCATTATTACCTTTATCATTGCGAATGCAATTTTGGATCTTTTGCCAATTTCAAGTGGCTTGGTGATTGGAGCAGGCATCCTGGCTTGTGTAGGGCTTGGTTATCTCTTTCCGGATAAAGAAGGAAAATAAGAATTATTAAAAAAGATATAAAGAAAAAACACTTCAACCACTCTATTTTAGTTTGATTGAGGTGTTTTTGATTTCATTTTTTTATTTCTGAGCCATCAATTCAACAATCATCTCAATATACATGACAAGGGTCAATAAGAATCCTGCACGCCAGAAGAATTTGATGAATTTAGGATAGTAAAAGCTACGTTTTTTCAAAAGAAAGAAAAAAACGAGGATAATGGCTAGAAGTGAGAGGGCTAGGCCCAGTCTAGGAAGAAAATTATGGGTAAAGGTTTTAGCTGTGATTAGGTAATACTCAAATATCAAGACTGGAAAAGCCAAATCTGCAAAGTTACGTCCTAGTTTTTTTAATCTAAAAAGTTTGGTTATGATGATGCAGACTACTAAGGTCAGTATCAATAATAAAATAGATGCTAATTTCATTAAAATCATATCCATATTGTATCATAAAAAATCGCTAAAGGAAATGAGAAACAGAGGAATTTATAGGAAAGTCAGGCTTTTGAGATTGTGGGTGTTTTTTGTTATAATGAAAGTTATGAAATCTTATAATACCTTGAATGATTACTATCGAAAACTCTTTGGAGAAAAGACCTTTAAAGTCCCTATTGATGCGGGATTTGACTGTCCCAATCGTGATGGAACTGTAGCTCATGGGGGTTGTACTTTTTGTACGGTTTCAGGGTCTGGAGATGCTATTGTAGCACCAGATGCCCCTATCCGAGAGCAATTTTATAAGGAAATTGACTTTATGCACCGCAAGTGGCCAGATGTCCAGAAGTATCTGGTTTATTTTCAAAATTTTACCAACACCCATGAAAAGGTGGAAGTCATCCGAGAGCGCTATGAGCAGGCTATCAATGAGCCAGGTGTAGTAGGAATCAATATTGGAACACGCCCAGATTGCTTGCCTGATGAAACCATCGAGTATTTGGCTGAGTTATCGGAGCGCATGCATGTGACGGTTGAATTGGGCTTGCAGACCACTTATGAAACAACCTCTGATCTGATTAACCGTGCCCACTCTTATGAATTGTACGTGGAAACGGTCAAGCGTTTGAGAAAGTATCCCAAGATTGAGATTGTTTCCCATCTGATCAATGGTTTGCCTGGTGAAACCCATGAGATGATGCTTGAAAATGTCCGCCGCTGTGTTACGGATAACGATATTCAAGGAATTAAATTGCATTTGCTTCACCTCATGACCAATACGCGTATGCAACGGGATTACCATGAGGGACGCTTACAACTGATGAGTCAGGACGAATATGTCAATGTCATCTGTGATCAATTGGAGATCATTCCCAAGCATATCGTCATCCACCGAATCACGGGAGATGCACCTAGAGATATGCTGATTGGTCCCATGTGGAGCCTCAATAAATGGGAAGTGCTAAATGCTATTGAAACTGAAATGCGACGTCGTGGAAGCGTTCAAGGATGTAAGGCTGTAAAACAGGAGTTTAATAATGAAAAGACCACTTGAAATGGCACATGATTTTTTGGCTGAGGTTGTAACTCAGGACGATATCGTAGTGGATGCGACTATGGGAAATGGTCACGATACCCTTTTTTTAGCCAAGTTAGCCAAGCAAGTCTATGCCTTTGATATTCAGGAACAAGCCTTGGAAAAGACCCAAGAGCGTTTGGACCAGGCTGGCTACACAAATGCCCAGTTAATCTTGCAAGGTCATGAGACACTGGACCAGTTTGTGACAGAAGCCAAGGCAGGGATTTTTAATCTGGGTTATTTACCGTCGGCTGATAAATCTGTCATTACCCAACCTCAGACTACCATTGAAGCCTTAGAAAAGCTGTGTCACTTGCTTGTCAAAGGGGGACGGATTGCCATTATGATCTACTATGCTCATGAAGGTGGCGACCTCGAGAGGGATGCTGTCTTGGATTTTGTCAGTCAGTTGAACCAACAAGAGTACACAGCTGCCATTTACCAAACCCTGAATCAAATCAACAACCCACCATTTTTAGTTATGATTGAAAAATTAGAGAGATATAGACATGGATAAACAATACCTACGTGAAAAGCTGGATGCCATGCGCCAGAAATTTGTCGAGTCAACCCACCACGAACGTGCGGTTGGTGTGCTAGACCAAGCGCATATGAGCAAAAAAATGCTTAAAATCAAGAAAAAATTAGTTGCTCTTGAAATGGAACGGTGCCAGAGAAAAATTGAGCACAAAGACTGTTCCAAGATTGACCAAAAAATCAAAGAGCAGAAGGAGATATTTGAATCCTGTTGTAAAAAAGACTAAGGAGGAATTGCGTGGAATTACTGATTTACCTCATCCTATTTTTACTGGTCTTGATTGTCTCAAGTACAACCAATAAGCTCCTGCCCTTTTTGCCCCTTCCTTTGGTGCAGATTCTTTTGGGAATTGTGATTGGTCTCTTTTTACCAAATACTGACTTTCACCTTAATACGGAGTTGTTTTTGGCCCTGGTTATCGGGCCCTTGCTTTTCCGAGAGTCTGAAGAAGCGGATATTACCGCTATTTTAAAACACTGGCGAATCATTGTCTATCTCATTTTTCCAGTGATTTTCATCTCGACCCTGAGTTTGGGTGGCTTGGCTCATCTTCTTTGGCTTGGCCTTCCATTGGCAGCTTGTTTGGCTGTTGGGGCAGCCCTTGGGCCTACGGATTTGGTGGCCTTTGCCTCTCTTTCGGAGCGCTTTAGCTTTCCTAAGCGCGTGTCCAATATCCTTAAAGGTGAAGGACTCTTGAACGATGCCTCTGGCTTGGTAGCATTTCAGGTTGCCTTGGCAGCTTGGACAACAGGAGCCTTTTCCCTTGGACAAGCTGGTAGTTCGCTCATCTTTTCAATCCTAGGCGGTTTTTTGATTGGCTTTTTAACGGCCATGACCAATCGTTTCCTCCATACTTTTTTGTTAAGTGTGCGCGCAACGGATATTGCAAGCGAACTTTTATTAGAATTGAGTTTGCCTCTGGTGACCTTCTTTTTAGCAGAAGAGGTGCACGTTTCAGGGATTATTGCCGTCGTGGTTGCGGGGATTTTAAAGGCAAGTCGCTTTAAGAAAATCACACTCCTCGAAGCCCAAGTGGATACGGTGACTGAGACAGTCTGGCATACAGTAACCTTTATGCTCAACGGTTCTGTCTTTGTGATTTTAGGGATGGAGTTGGAAATGATAGCAGAGCCTATCCTGACCAATCCAATCTATAATCCCTTGCTCTTACTGGTATCTCTTGTCGCCCTTACCTTTGTCCTCTTTGCCATTCGTTTTGTCATGATTTATGGCTATTATGCCTACAGGACACGCCGCCTCAAGAAAAAGTTAAATAAGTATATGAAGGATATGCTTCTCTTGACCTTCTCAGGTGTTAAGGGAACGGTGTCGATTGCTACGATTCTTCTGATACCAAGTGATTTAGAGCAGGAGTATCCTCTCTTACTTTTCCTTGTCGCAGGAGTGACGCTTGTCAGCTTTTTAACAGGCCTCTTGGTCTTGCCTCATCTTTCTGATGAACAAGAAGAAAGCAAGGACTATCTCATGCATATCGCCATTTTGAATGAAGTAACGATAGAATTGGAAAAAGAGTTGGAAGATACCAGAAATAAACTTCCCCTCTATGCGGCTATTGACAATTACCATGGACGTATTGAAAATCTCATTTTAAGCCAAGAAAACCAGGATGATCAAGAAGACTGGGCTGCCTTGAAACTCTTGATTCTTAGTATTGAAAGTGATGGATTGGAACAAGCCTACGAGGAAGGCAAGATAAGTGAGCGTGCTTATCGAGTTTACCAACGTTATTTAAAAAACATGGAACAAGGTATCAATCGCAAGTTTGCTTCACGAGTGACCTATTATTTCCTTGTTTCCTTGCGGATTTTACGTTTTCTTCTTCACGAAGTTTTTACTCTCGGAAAGACCTTCCGTAATTGGAAGAACAAGGAGCAAAGCCGTCTCCGTGCTCTTGATTATGACCAAATAGCAGAGCTCTATCTTGCCAATACAGAGATGATTATTGAAAGTTTGGAAAACCTGAAGGGAGTCTATAGACGCTCTTTGATTAGCTTCATGCAGGATTCTCGTCTCCGTGAAACAGCTATCATCACCAGTGGTGCTTTTGTCGAACGGGTTATCAATCGTGTCAAACCCAACAATATCGACGAAATGCTGAGAGGCTATTATCTGGAGCGCAAGTTGATTTTCGAATACGAAGAAAAACGATTGATTACGACCAAGTATGCCAAGAAGTTACGACAAAATGTGAATAACTTAGAGAACTATTCTCTGAAGGAAGCTGCCAATACCCTGCCTTATGATATGGTGGAATTGGTAAGAAGAAATTAGTTAATACTCTTCGAAAATCTCTTCAAAGCACGTCAGCTTTATCTGCAACCTTAAAGCGGTGCTTTGAGCAACCTGCGGCTAGCTTCCTAGTTTGCTCTTTGATTTTCATTGAGTATAAGATTGTAAGTGAAGGAGTGTGACATGAAAAAGTGGTGGAAAGAGCTGATAGACAAGCCTTTAGTAAAAGCTTTTTTGCATTATTATCAAGCATCAGATAGTGAGTTGACCAGTGTCGCAGTAGCCTACTATTGGCTGATTTCGATTTTTCCCCTGCTTTTGGTGGTGGTCAATATCCTCCCTTATTTTCAGATTCCTGTGGGAGAATTTCTGGGCTTTGTGAAAGACGTCCTGCCCCCAAGCCTCTATGAAGGTGTGGAAAAAATAGCCAGAGAAGTCTTGACGCAACCTTCAACAGGTTTATTGAGTTTTTCTGTTTTATCGGCGTTATGGAGTTTTTCAAAATCTATGAATTTCTTGCAAAAAGCTTTTAACAAGGCTTATGGCGTCGAAAAGAGTCGTGGACTTATTTCCCATCAGATGGTGAGTCTCCTAGTCAGTTTTGGCTTGCAGCTCCTCTTTGCTTTTGCCTTGTTTTTGAGCTTATTTGGGCAGATGATTTTGGATTTACTTGCTCATTATTGGACAAAAGATGGCATTATCTATCAGGTTTTACAAGGGTTGGCAGGTCCTCTGACTTACGCCCTCCTCTTTGCTATCTTAGTCATGCTTTATTATTTTCTTCCTAATCTATCTAACAGGAAAATTAGCTATACCCTACCAGGTAGTACCTTTGTTCTCTTAGTGATTTTGGTTCTACTAACTCTGTTTTCTAGTTATCTAAATTACTATGTCCATCATTTAGTGGACGTCCGAATTTTAGGTTCCGTTCTTCTTGTTGTTATGATGTTTTGGTTTATCTTGATTGCTAAAATTGTTATCCTAGGCGCGGTGATCAATGCCAGTGTGCAGAGTTTGAAAGATCCGAGCTTGAGAGCAGACTAACTATTTATCCATTACAAAACGCATAGTATCAAGGTTTTAATGCCTGATAATATGCGTTTTTGTGCTTTGATAGTTTTTTGTATAGTTTTTGTCCAAGATTTCTAAATCATCTGATTAAATTCCTATTTTTCCCTATCATTGTCCCTGTTTTTTCGAAAATGGAAGGAGTATAATAAATCTATCAATAAAATGATAGGAGGAACTTTATGGGTCATATTTTCTTTTTTCTAAGTGTCTTTTTGGCAGGGATTCTATCCTTCTTTTCTCCTTGTATCTTACCCTTACTACCAGTCTATGCAGGGGTGTTACTAGATGATAAGGATGGTGCTCAGGCTTCTAGTGGCAAATTTTCCATCTCAGTTACTAGTTTATTGCGAACGCTGGCCTTTATAGCGGGAATTTCCTTTATCTTTATTTTGCTGGGTTATGGAGCTGGTTTTTTAGGCGATTTGCTTTATGCTTCTTGGTTCCAATATGTGACAGGTGCGGTTATCATTCTCTTAGGCTTGCACCAGATGGAAATTCTACACTTTAAGGGGCTTTATAAGGAAAAGAGATTACAACTGCAAGGACAGGGGCAAAATGGTAAGGGCTATAGTCAGGCATTTTTGCTGGGCTTGACTTTTAGTTTTGCTTGGACGCCTTGTGTAGGGCCGGTTCTGGGGTCTGTTTTAGCTTTGGCGGCTTCAGGTGGCTCAGGTGCTTGGCAGGGAGCGGGTCTCATGTTGGTGTACACGTTGGGTTTGGCGCTACCATTCTTGCTTCTAGCTCTGGCCTCTAGTTATGTTTTGAAACATTTCCGAAAACTTCATCCTTATCTCGGAACCCTCAAAAAAGTGGGTGGTTTTCTCATTATTGTGATGGGGCTCTTGGTTCTGTTTGGAAATGCTTCAATTTTAAGTCAATTATTTGAATAAAATGGAAAGGAATATCAGTATGAAAAAATGGCAAACATGTGTTCTTGGAGCAGGTTCGCTCCTTTGTTTGACGGCTTGTTCAGGCAAGTCCATGACCAGTGAACACCAAATGAAAGATGAGATGAAGATGGAGCAGACAGCTAGCAAAACAAGCGTATCTAAAGGGAAAGAAGTCGCTGATTTTGAATTGACAGGAGTGGACGGCAAGACCTATCGCTTGTCTGATTACAAGGGCAAGAAAGTTTATCTCAAATTCTGGGCTTCTTGGTGTTCTATCTGTCTGGCTAGTCTTCCGGATACGGATGAAATCGCTAAAGAAGCTGGCGATGACTATGTGGTCTTGACGGTAGTGTCACCAGGACACAAGGGAGAACAAGCTGAAGCGGACTTTAAGAACTGGTACAAGGGCTTGGATTATAAAAATTTCCCAGTCCTAGTTGATCCATCAGGCAAACTTTTGGAAACTTATGGTGTCCGTTCTTACCCAACTCAAGCCTTTATAGATGGTGAAGGAAAATTGGTCAAAACGCAACCAGGTTTTATGGAAAAAGATGCAATTTTGCAAACTTTGAAGGAATTAGCCTAGGAGGTGTCCTATGAATGATAAGCTAAAAATCATCTTGTTGCTAGGAGTATTTTTCCTAGCCATAACCGGTTTCTATTTTCTATTGATGCGAAACGCAGGGCAGACAGATGCCTCGCAAATTGAGAAAGCGGCAGTCAGCCAAGGAGGAAAAACAGTGAAAAAAACAGAAATTAGTAAAGACGCAGACTTACACGAAATTTATCTAGCTGGGGGTTGTTTCTGGGGAGTGGAGGAATACTTCTCACGCGTTCCCGGGGTGACAGATGCCGTTTCAGGTTATGCAAATGGTAGAGGGGAAACAACCAAGTACGAATTGATCAACCAAACAGGACATGCAGAAACCGTCCATGTAACCTATGATGCTAATCAAATTTCCCTCAAGGAAATCCTGCTTCATTATTTCCGCATTATCAATCCAACCAGCAAAAATAAACAAGGAAATGATGTAGGAACCCAGTACCGTACCGGTGTTTATTACACAGATGACAAGGATTTAGAGGTGATTAACCAAGTCTTTGATGAAGTTGCTAAGAAATACGACCAACCTTTAGCAGTTGAAAAGGAGCCCTTGAAGAATTTTGTGGTGGCTGAGGATTATCACCAAGACTACCTCAAGAAAAATCCAAATGGCTACTGTCATATCAATGTTAATCAGGCGGCCTATCCCGTCATTGATGCCAGCAAATATCCTAAACCAAGTGATGAGGAATTGAAAAAGACCTTGTCACCTGAGGAGTATGCCGTTACCCAGAAAAATCAAACAGAACGAGCTTTTTCAAACCGCTACTGGGATAAATTTGAATCTGGTATCTATGTGGATGTAGCGACTGGCGAACCCCTCTTTTCATCAAAGGACAAGTTTGAGTCTGGTTGTGGCTGGCCTAGCTTCACCCAACCAATCAGTCCAGATGTTGCCACCTACAAGGAAGATAAGTCCTACAATATGACACGCATGGAAGTGCGGAGTCGAGTTGGTGATTCTCACCTTGGCCATGTCTTTACGGACGGTCCTCAGGACAAGGGGGGCTTGCGCTACTGTATCAATAGCCTTTCTATTCGCTTTATTCCTAAAGACCAAATGGCAGAAAAAGGCTATGCTTATTTACTAGATTATGTCGATTAAGAAGTCTTTCCTAAGCAGTTAGAGGAGAATTTTGCTATACTGATACTAGTAAGTGACAAAGGAGAGAAGCATGACCTACACAATCTTAATCGTAGAAGATGAGTATCTGGTAAGACAAGGCTTGACCAAGCTGGTCAATGTAGCAGCCTACGATATGGAAATCATTGGTCAGGCTGAAAATGGAAGGCAGGCTTGGGAATTGATTCAAAAGCAGGTGCCAGATATTATTTTAACCGATATTAACATGCCTCAGCTGAATGGCATCCAGTTGGCCAGTCTGGTCCGAGAAACCTATCCTCAGGTGCATTTGGTCTTTTTAACAGGCTATGATGATTTTGATTATGCCTTGTCTGCTGTCAAACTAGGTGTAGATGACTACCTGCTCAAACCCTTTTCCCGTCAGGACATTGAAGAAATGTTAGGGAAAATCAAGCAAAAGTTGGACAAGGAAGAGAAAGAAGAGCAGTTACAAGATTTATTGACTGATAAGTTTGAGGGAAATATGGCTCAGAAAATCCAGTCCCATCTGGCTGATAGCCAATTTAGTTTGAAGTCTTTAGCCAGTGATTTAGGTTTTAGTCCGACTTATCTGAGCTCCTTGATTAAGAAAGAGTTGGGGCTACCTTTTCAGGATTATCTGGTACGAGAGCGTGTCAAACAAGCCAAACTCTTACTTCTGACAACGGATTTAAAGATTTATGAGATTGCAGAGAAAGTTGGTTTTGAAGATATGAACTATTTTACCCAACGTTTTAAACAGATTGCAGGTGTGACCCCTCGTCAGTTTAAGAAGGGAGAAGGCCGATGAAGCGTTCTTCTCTCCTAGTCAGAATGGTTATTTCCATCTTTCTGGTCTTTCTCATTCTCCTAGCTCTGGTTGGGACTTTTTACTATCAATCGAGTTCCTCGGCCATTGAGGCTAGCATTGAGGGCAATAGCCAAACGACAATTAGCCAGACTAGCCACTTTATTCAGTCTTATATCAAAAAATTAGAAACTACCTCGAACAGTTTGGCCCAGCAGACGAATGTCCTAGCCTATGCTGAGAATCCCAGTCAAGACAAGGTCAAAGGAATTCGAGACCTATTTTTGACTATCTTGAAGGCAGATCAGGACTTGAAAGCTGTTGTATTGGTCACCAAATCAGGTCAGGTCATTTCTACAGATGACAGTGTGCAAATGAAAACTTCTTCTGATATGATGGCTGAGGATTGGTACCAAAAGGCCATTCATCAGGGGGCTAAGCCAGTTTTGACACCAGCTCGCAAATCAGACAGTCAGTGGGTTATTTCTATCACTCAGGAACTTCTTGATGCAAAGGGAGCCAATCTTGGTGTCCTTCGCTTGGATATTTCCTATGAAACTTTGGAAGCCTATCTCAACCAACTCCAGTTGGGGCAGCAGGGTTTTGCCTTTATCATCAATAAAAACCATGAATTCGTCTACCATCCTCAACACACAGTTTATAGTTCATCTAGCGAAATGGAGGCCATGAAACCCTATATCGAGACAGGGCAGGGCTACACTCTGGACCACAAATCCTACGTCAGTCAGGAACCGATTGCAGGAACTGATTGGACGGTTATAGGAGTTTCTTCGTTGGAAAAATTATCTCAAGTTCGGAGTCAGCTCTTGTGGACCTTGCTTGGGGCCAGTGTCACCTCTCTTTTTGCCTGTCTCTGCTTGGTGTGGTTCAGTCTCAAGCGTTGGATTGCCCCTTTGAAGGATTTGAGAGAAACCATGCTGGAAATTGCTTCTGGTACACAAAATCTTCGTGCTAAGGAGGCTGGTGCCTATGAACTGAGAGAAGTGACTCGCCAGTTCAATGCCATGTTGGATCAGATTGATCAGTTGATGGCAGATGTGCGCAGGCAGGAAGAAACGACCCGTCAGTATGAACTTCAAGCCCTGTCGAGTCAGATTAACCCCCATTTCCTCTATAACACCTTGGACACCATCATCTGGATGGCTGAATTTCAGGATAGCCAGCGAGTGGTTCAGGTGACCAAGTCTTTGGCAACCTATTTTCGCTTGGCACTCAATCAAGGTAAGGACTTGATTTGCCTGTCTGATGAAATCAATCATGTCCGCCAGTATCTCTTTATTCAGAAACAGCGTTATGGGGATAAGCTGGAATATGCAATTGATGAAAATCCTGCCTTTGATAATCTGGTCTTGCCCAAGCTGGTGTTACAACCCTTAGTAGAAAATGCTCTTTACCATGGCATTAAGGAAAAGGAAGGTCAGGGCCATATTAAACTTTCTGTCCAGAAACAGGATTCAGGATTGGTCATCCGTATTGAGGATGATGGCGTTGGCTTCCAAACTGCTGGCGATAGTAGTCAGAGTAACCTCAAACGTGGAGGAGTAGGCCTTCAAAATGTTGACCAGCGTCTTAAACTTCATTTTGGAGAACATTACCAGATGAAGATTGATTCTAGGCCCCAAAAAGGGACGAAAGTGGAAATATACATAAATAGAATATAAACTAGCTAACTCCCAGTCAATTCTGGGAGTTTTATGCGTAATTGGGCAAGCTTTCCAGGTTGTCTATCTTGCTAAAAACAAGAAAAAACGGTATGATAGAAGAGTGACAAAAGAGGTGACAGAGATGAACGAGACACAGATTCAAAGAGAAACACGTCAGGTATTAGAAGATGTTTTAGAGAAGGCCAATTTGAAGCAGGGGGCCCTTTTTGTTTTGGGCCTTTCTTCTAGTGAGGTGATAGGTGGTCAGATTGGCAAGGAATCTAGCCAAGAGATTGGTGAGCTGATAGTGGAGACTATCTTGGGTATTCTAGGTAGTAGAGGTATCCATTTAGCTGTTCAAGGTTGTGAACATGTCAATCGGGCCCTCGTTGTTGAACGTCAGGTTGCAGAGCAGTTTGGTCTGGAAATCGTCAGTGTCCTTCCGACTCTTCATGCAGGAGGTTCGGGTCAATTGGCAGCCTTCAAGTTTATGCAAGATCCAGTTGAAGTTGAATTTATCAAGGCTCATGCTGGATTGGATATCGGAGATACTGCAATTGGCATGCATGTCAAGCATGTTCAGGTTCCGATTCGCCCTCTTTTGAGAGAGATTGGTCATGCCCATGTAACGGCGCTGGCTAGTCGACCAAAATTAATCGGAGGTGCGCGTGCGCACTATCCGCAAGATTCTATTAGAAAGTCGTGAGAATGAATAAAGGAGATGAAAGTGTTTAAAAAAGACCGTTTTTCAATTCGTAAGATTAAGGGAGTTGTAGGTTCTGTATTTCTTGGAAGCCTTTTGATGGCTCCTTCTGTAGTGGACGCAGCTACCTATCACTATGTAGATAAAGAGGTTATTTCACAAGAAGCTAAAGATTTAATTCAGACAGGAAAGCCTGATGGGAATGAAGTTGTCTATGGTTTGGTGTATCAAAAAGACCAGCTGCCACAAACAGGGACAGAAGCATCTGTTTTGACAGCTTTTGGTTTGCTGACTGTTGGGAGCTTACTTTTAATCTACAAGAGAAAGAAAATTGCCAGCGTCTTTCTAGTTGGAGCTATGGGATTGGTAGTCCTTCCTAGTGCAGGGGCTGTAGACCCAGTTGCGACCCTAGCACCGGCTAGTCGAGAGGGTGTTGTTGAAATGGAGGGTTATCGCTATGTTGGTTATCTATCAGGTGACATCCTCAAAACGCTTGGCTTGGACACTGTTTTAGAAGAAGCCTCAGCTAAACCTGGAGAAGTGACTGTAGTCGAAGTTGAGAATCCCCAAGTAACAGCAAATCAGGAGCAAGCTAGGATAGAAAACCAAGTAGTAGAGACAGAGGAAGCACCTAAAACAGAAGAAAGTCCAAAGGAAGAACCAAAATCGGAGGTAAAACCTACTGACGACACCCTTCCTAAAGGAAAAGATGAAAAAGAAGTTTCAGCAGAACCAGCTCCAGTTGAAGAAGTAGGTGGAAAAGTTGAGTCAAAACCAGAGGAAAAAGTAGCAGTTAAGCCAGAAAGTCAATCATCAGACAAACCAGCTGAGGAATCAAAAGTTGCAACTCCAGTAGAACAACCAAAAGTCCCAGAACAACCCGTGCAACCTACACAACCGGAGCAACCAAGGATACCAAAAGAATCATCACAACCAGAAGATCCTAAAGAGGATAAGGTATCGGAAGAGACACCGAAACAAGAAGATGCACAGCCAGAAGTAGTAAAAACAAAAGATGAGGCTGCTAATCAACCTGTTGAAGAACCAAAAGTTGAAACGCCTGCTGTAGAAAAACAAACAGAACCATCTGAGGAACCAAAAGTTGAACAAGCAGGTGAACCAGTCGCGCCAAGTGAAGACGAAAAGGCACCAGTCTCTCCAGAAAAGCAACCAGAAGTTTCTAAAGAAGAGAAGACTGCGGAAGAAACACCGAAACAAGAAGAGTCAACTCCAGATACCAAGGTTGAAGAAACTGTAGAACCAAAAGAGGAGACCAAAACAGTTAAGGGGACGCAAGAAGAAGGCAAAGAAGGTCAAGCACCAGTACAAGAAGTAACCCCAGAATATAAAGTAACAACAGGTACAGTTGAGAAGTCTACCGAAAGTGAATTAGATTTCACAACAGAAGTAGTTCCGGATGACACAAAATATGTAGATGAAGAAGTAGTTGAAACCCCTGGTTCTAAAGGTATTCAAGTTACGAAAACAACTTACGAAACAGTGGAAGGTGTAGAGACAGATAAAGTTCTTTCTACAACTACAGAAGTAAAAACTCCTGCTGTTCCTAAAGTCGTTAAAAAAGGAACGAAACCAATTGAAGGAACTCTTGTAGAAGAAAGTCTTGAAAAGATTCCATTCGAAGAAAAGATTGAAGAAGATGCTCAACTGAAAAAAGGTTCAGAAGTCGTAGCTCAAGAAGGTAAAGAAGGTCAGAAAAAAATTACCAAGACCTTTAATACCATTAAGGGAGTTAAAACAGAAGACGCTCCAAAAGTTACAGAGGAAGTCATTGAGGCCCCTCAAGACCGAATTTTGAAACGTGGTACAAAGAGCTTTGAAAAACCTGTTTTGACCATCACAGCAGTTGAGTCTAAGGATTTGAAGCGTACTTCAGATGTTAAATACAGTTTAGAAAATCCAAGTAAGGCAACCATTAAATCTATCACCCTAACTCTGAAAAAAGGTGATGAGATTGTCAAAACTTTGAATGTTTCACCAGACGACTTGACCACTACCTTGACAGATTTGCAATACTATAAGGATTATAAACTTGAAACGAAGATGGTTTATGACCGTGGTGAGGGTGATGAGGAAGTAGTTCTGAAAGAAGAGCCTCTAAGAATTGACCTCAAAAAAGTTGAAATAAAAGATATTATAAGAACGGATTTAATTAAATATGAAAACCAAGTTGAAACTGATGAAACTCGATTGACTTCAGTGCCAACTGATTTGTCAAACTATTATCTAAAAGTTACCTCTAATGACCATAAGACCAATCTACTAGCGGTGCAAAAAATTGAAGAGTCAACAATTGATGGAAAACAAGTCTACAAGGTAATAGCAGTAGCGGATAACTTGGTCAAACGTAATGTCGATAATCGCTTTGAAGAAACTTATACCTACTATATTGAAAAACCCAAAGCTAGTCAGGCTGGTATTTTCTACGACTTTGAAGAATTGATCCAAGCCATTCAGACAAATCCTGCCGGTGAATTTAAACTGGGTCAAAGTATGAGCGCTCGTAACGTTGTTCCTAAAGGGAAATCTTACATTACTTCGGAGTTTACTGGTAAACTATTGAGTGATGGTGATAAACGCTATGCTATCCATAATTTGGAACATCCTTTATTCGATAAGATTAAGGCTGGAACTGTTAAAAATATAAATTTTGAGAATATTGATATTGATGTATCTAATCAAGATAATATCGCTACAATAGCAAATGAAATCAGTGGAACGACACGTATAGAAAATATCAAAGCAACCGGAACCATAACAGCTAGAAATAATGTTGCTGGGTTCGTAAATAACATAAAAGAAGACGCTACTTTAGAAAATGTGGCATTTATCGGTAGTATAAATTCTGTTGGTAACAACTCGACAGTTGGAGGTATTGCCGGTTCTAACTATATGGGGTTTGTTAATAGAGCCTACGTTGATGCTACTATTACAGCAAATAACGCAAATGCAAGTATGCTTGTTCCTTTTGTTCAATATAAAGCTCATAGCTGGCTATCAGGGACAAAAGGAAAACTTACAAACTCTGTAGCAAAAGGTATTCTTGATGTTAAAAATACTAGAAACGTTGGAGGTATTGTCTCTAAAACATGGCCATATGGAGCTGTACAAGACAACGTAACATATGCTAAAGTAATCAAAGGTCATGAAATATTTGGTTCTAACGATGTTAATGATGAAGATGCAAATCCTTTTGTATCTAATCTATTTGGAGTTATTGGATATAGCTCTTCTGAAGATGGAACTGGTAAAGATACTAAAAATCTAAGTAAATTAAAACACTTAACTAAAGACGAAGCTGATGCTCGTGTTGCTGGTTACAATATTACAGCTGATAAATTCGTAAGTGAACCTTATGAATTGAACAAATTGAATAATGTTAGCAGTCGTGAAGCAGCTTACGAATCTATTCAAGATTATAATGCAGACTATAAGCTTGCTTATAAGAATATTGAAAAACTACAACCATTCTATAACAAAGATTTTATCGTTAATCAAGCTAATAAACTAGATAAGAACAACAAGTTAAATACTAAAGAGATTCTATCGGTTACTCCTATGAACAATAATAACTTTGTAACTGATTTAAGTGATGCAAACAAAATTATCGTTCATTATGCTGATGGAACAAAAGACTACTTCAACCTATCTTCTAGTGATGAAGGTCTAAGTAATGTTAGAGAATACACTATAACTGACTTAGGTATTAAATATACACCTAATATCGTTCAAAAAGATCATAGTGCTTTAATTAACGGTATCGTAAATATCTTAAGCCCTATCGAGCTTCAATCTAATCCAATTTACCAAAAACTTGGCAGAACAGGGCCTAATAGAGTAAATGCAATTAAAGACCTTTATTTAGAAGAAAGTTTTGACCATGTAAAAGCTAATTTAAACATATTAGTAACTAAATTAGTTGAAAATGAAGATCATCAACTTAATAATTCTTCTGCAGCTCAACAAATGATTCTTGATAAAGTTGAGAAAAATAAAGCTGCCCTATTATTAGGTTTAACATACTTAAACCGTTACTACGGTGTTAAATTCGATGATGTTAACATTAAAGAATTAATGTTATTCAAACCAGATTTCTATGGTAAAAATGTAAGTGTATTAGATAGATTAATTGAAATCGGTTCAAGGGAAGATAACCTTAAAGGTCATCGGACTCAAGATGCCTTTAGAGAAATTTTAGCTAAAAATACTCGTTCTGCTAATCTTATAGACTTCTTAAGATATAACATGGAACTCTTTACATCTGATACAAACCTAAATGATTGGTTTATTCACTCCACTGAAGGTAAGGTTTATGTAGCAGAACGTCAGTCACGTGAAGAATCTATTACAACTGCTAAGTATCGTGCTTTTGACAATTTATCTCGCGGATACCATCAAAAGATGATTTTACCGCTCCTTAACCTTAAACAAACCCAAGCATTCTTGATATCGACCTACAATACTATATCATTTGGGACTGCTAATAAATACAATACCACACTGGATAAGTGGAAGGATAATATTAATTTGGCTGCAGACAGACAAATTAACTATCTTGATTTCTGGTATCGTTTAGCAACAGATGCGGTAAAAAATAAGCTTGTCAAAGATATTGTAACTCCAGTATGGGAAGGTTACCAAGTTTGGGGTCATAAATGGGGGCAATGGATGGATAAATATGGTAAGTTCGAAGATGGAACAGGCATTTATCCACCTACTCGTGAGCTTTACGGTCCTGTCGGTGAGCATTACGGTCCTAATGGAGCTGTTGCTGGGGCATATGCTACATATTATGATGACAAGAATGATACTCGAGCTAAAGTTGTATTTGTTATGTCTGATATGATTAGTGAATATGGTGCGTCTGCATTTACGCATGAGACTACTCATATAAATGACCGCGTAGCTTACTATGGAGGATACACGCATCGTGAAGGAACATTCTTAGAAGCCTTTGCTCAAGGAATGTTACAGTCCCCAGCGGAACATGGACACCAAGGTGAATATGGCGCCCTTGGATTAAATATGGCATTTGAACGTTCAAATGATGGTAATCAATGGTACAACTATAACCCTAATAAGCTTCAATCACGAGAAGCTATTGATAAATATATGAAGAACTATAATGAAGCTCTGATGATGTTAGATTCTCTTGAAGCTGAAGCGGTCTTATCTAAACATATTACAGATAATAGCGTATGGTTTAAAAAAGTAGATAAAGAATATCGTACAAAAGATGAATATAACAAAAATTTAGTAGCACCTAATCAATGGGATCGTGTTCGTGATTTAACTGACGAAGAGAAAATAAAAACTTTATCGACAATCAATGATTTAGTTGATAATAACTTTGCAACTAAACATGGTGTAGGTAATGGTAGATATCGCCCTGAAGACTTCGGTTCTGCATATGTTAATGTTAATATGATGGCTGGTATCTATGGAGGTAACTCAAGCGATGGTGCGCCAGGTGCCTTATCATTTAAACACAATGCCTTCCGTATGTGGGGTTATTATGGATATGAAAATGGATTCATCGGATATGTTTCTAATAAATATAAATCTGAAGCCAATAAAGAAAAACAATCAACATTGAGTGATAAATTTATTATTGATAAAGTTTCTGGTGGTACTTTCAAAACCCTGGAAGAATGGAAAAAAGCTTGGTATGGAGAAGTTCTTACAAAAGCTCAAAGAGGATTTACAGAAATTAATATTGACGGTGAAAATATCTCTACATATAGTAGACTTCAGGAATTATTCAATGCAGCTGTAGCTAAAGATTTACAAGAGTTAAATGACCCTAAAATTAAAGATAAATATAGAAATACTGTGAAACTTAAAGAAAAAGTATACAAACAACTCCTTAAAAACACAGACGGTTTCTCTGGTGATCTATTTACTGCACCACAAGCATAAGGATGAATAAAATCGTAAAAAGGTAGATCAGCTTTGTCTGTATCTGCCTTTTTATGCTATACTTAAGGTATGCATAGAAAAACAGTGATTGATTTTAGGGACTTGGGGGAAAGATACACCTTTACCAAGCCGATTAAAGAGTTAAAAACGAGAAATGTAGCAGAAGTGGTTGATTTACTGGCACAAGTGGAAAGATACCAAGAGCAAGGATATTATGTGGTGGGCTATGTCAGCTACGAGGCTGCACCTGCTTTTGAGGAGAAATTAGCAGTTCATAAAGCTCCTTTACTGGGAGAGTACCTGCTATATTTTACAGTTCATGATAGGGTAGAAACATCTCCTATTCCTCTGACTTATGATGAGGTTGATTTGCCTTCAAATTGGCAGGAAGTGACGTCTGCAGAGGATTATGAAAAGGCGATTGCCCAGATTCACCATCATTTGCGGCAGGGAGACACCTATCAGGTCAACTACACCGTTCAACTTAAGCAAGATTTAAGTGCCAATCCGTTCGCCATCTACAATCGTATGGTGGTAGAGCAGGAGGCGGGTTACAATGCTTATGTGGAACATGACGAAATGGCAGTGATTTCCATGAGCCCAGAGCTCTTTTTTGAGCAAAATCACCGTGAGTTGACAACGCGACCAATGAAGGGAACGACTCAGCGTGGGGTCACCAACCATGAAGACCTTGCCCAAGCTAGTTGGTTAGAACAGGATCCCAAAAATCGCTCTGAAAACATGATGATTGTGGACCTCTTGCGCAACGATATGAACCGTATTTCTGAAGTGGGCAGTGAGTATGTGGAGCGTCTGTGTCAGGTAGAACAGTATTCGACTGTCTGGCAGATGACTTCAACCATCAAGAGTCAGTTGCGAGAGAACATTGACCTTGTTGAAATATTCCGTTCTCTATTTCCTTGCGGTTCCATAACGGGAGCACCAAAAATTGCGACAATGGAGATTATCAAGGACTTGGAGCCACAACCGCGCGGAGTCTACTGTGGAACGATTGGTCTCTTGCTTCCAAATGGACGACGGATTTTCAATGTTGCCATTCGGACGATTCAACTGCATCAAGGGAAAGCCATCTATGGAGTTGGCGGAGGAATTACATGGGATAGCACTTGGGAATCTGAATACCGTGAGGTTCATCAAAAGGCGGCTGTTCTCTATCGTAAACAAGCTCGTTTCAAACTGATTACTACAGGAAAAATCAGCCAGAAGTGCTTGCTGTTTGAAGAACAACATTTGGAAAGACTGAGAAAAGCTAGTCGATATTTTGCTTATCCTTTTGACCCAGAAATTTTGAGACAAAAGATTGAAGCAGAGTGTCAGGATTGTGACATTGATCAAGACTATCGCTTGCGAATTTCTCTCAGTAAGTCTGGAGAGATAGAACTTAGTCGACAAATCTTAACACCTCTTAGTCTACATTTTTGTCAGGCCAAACTTTCCCTTCAGGAAGCCAATTTGCAACAAGCATTTACCTATTTCAAAACGAGTCACCGACCGCACTTAAATCTAGGTAAACAGGAAATCATTTACCATAATGTAGCAGGAGAACTATTGGAAACCTCTATCGGAAATTTAGTTTTGAAAATCGCTGGGAAACTCTACACACCGCCTATTCGACTTGGTATCTTGCCAGGAATTTACCGTCAGTATTTACTAGAAACAGGACAAGTAGAAGAGAAAGTCTTGACCTTGGCAGATTTAGCCCAAGCAGAAGCTATTTACGGCTGTAATGCAGTGAGAGGCTTGTATGAATTAAACCTAGAGGAGAATTAGATGAAACTGATATTTTTACACGGTTTAGGGCAGTCAGCAGAGTCTTGGAAAGAAGTTCGGAATCTACTGATAGATTATCCTTCTGAGGCTATTGAGTTATTTCCTTCTGGAGTTAGCAGCTATCAAAAAGCCAAGGAGCGAGTTTATCAACACCTAGCTCAAGAGACAGAACCTTTTGTTTTGATTGGATTGTCCTTAGGTGCTGCCCTGGCATTAGAACTATCTAGTTACGATTTACCAAATCTTCGAGCTTTGATTCTATCAGGATGCCCACTTAAATTGTCCGGTAATATCCTATTTTATCTTCAGTTGCTGATTTTTAAGCTACTTCCCAAAAGGGTATTTGAAAAACAGGGGGCAGACAAGACTTTTATAATAGGTATTTCCAAAGAGTTGAAGACACTTGATTTAACGGATATAGCAGGGACTTGCCCCTATCCAACCTTACTAATTTGTGGAAGCAAAGATAAACCGAATCTTAGTTCTATGAGAAGTCTTCATAAACTAATATCAGAATCCCAATTTCAGATTATCCCAGACGGCCCTCATGTCTTGAATAAGGAAAAACCAAAGGAGTTTGTAGAAAAGACCAGAAGTTTCCTTGAATTGCTGAAATAAGTTTGATAAAATAATATTGAAATCGATAACATTGTTATAGGAGAAGGAAATGAATAGACGTCTATTTTTAAAAATGAGTCTGGCTACCTTGCCAGTTTTAGCCTTGTTTTCACAACCTGTGTTAGCAGAAGAAAACATTCATTTTTCTAGTTGTAAAGAAGCTTGGGCGAATGGATACGCAGATATTCACGAGGGAGAACCTGGGTATTCTGCCAAGTTAGACCGCGATCATGATGGTGTGGCTTGTGAATTGAAAAATGCCCCTAAGGGTGCCTTTAAAGCAAAACAAGCGGCTACAACTCAAACTGATACAACTTCATCCACAGCAAGTGGCTGGGTTAAGCAAGATGGTACTTGGTATTACTTTGATGGAAATGGCAATCCAGTGAAAAATGCATGGCAGGGAAGCTATTACCTGAAAGAAGATGGTCAAATGGCACAGAGCGAATGGATTTATGATTCTTCCTATCAAGCTTGGTATTATTTGAAATCAGATGGATCTTATGCAAAGAATGCATGGCAAGGAGCTTACTACCTTAAGTCAAACGGTAAAATGGCACAAGGTGAGTGGGTTTATGACTCTTCTTATCAAGCCTGGTATTACTTGAAATCAGATGGTTCATACGCTCGCAATGCATGGCAAGGAAATTACTATTTGAAATCAGATGGTAAAATGGCTAAGAATGAGCGAGTTGATGGAGGCCGCTACTATGTAGATGCCTCAGGTCTCTGGAAACCATAAATCAGATAAAATTCAGAAAGTTAATGCAAACCTTTGCATAAGTAAATGAATTTTGTTATACTAGTACTGTAAGCATTTTCAATTACTACAAAATGAAAAAGGAGAATATGATGAGTCAAAAGATTATTGGGATTGACCTTGGTGGAACTTCTATCAAATTTGCAATCTTAACAACAGCAGGAGAAATCCAAGAAAAATGGTCTATCAAGACTAACATTTTGGATGAGGGAAGTCATATCGTTGATGATATGATTGAGTCTATTCAACATCGTTTGGACTTGCTTGGATTAGTAGCAGCGGACTTCCAAGGTATTGGAATGGGATCACCAGGTGTGGTTGACCGTGAAAAAGGGACTGTTATCGGTGCCTACAACCTCAACTGGAAAACCCTTCAACCAATCAAAGAAAAAATTGAAAAAGCCTTGGGTATTCCATTCTTCATCGATAATGATGCCAACGTGGCAGCTCTTGGTGAACGCTGGATGGGTGCTGGTGATAACCAACCAGACGTGGTCTTTATGACACTCGGTACTGGTGTTGGTGGTGGTATCGTTGCAGAAGGCAAATTGCTTCACGGTGTTGCTGGTGCAGCAGGTGAGCTTGGCCATATCACTGTTGACTTTGACCAACCAATCGCATGTACCTGTGGTAAAAAAGGCTGTCTTGAGACAGTTGCTTCAGCAACAGGGATTGTCAACTTGACTCGTCGCTATGCTGATGAATACGAAGGCGATGCAGCCTTGAAACGCTTGATTGATAATGGAGAAGAAGTAACTGCTAAGACTGTCTTTGATCTTGCAAAAGAAGGAGACGACCTTGCCTTGATCGTTTATCGTAACTTCTCACGTTACTTGGGTATTGCTTGTGCCAACATTGGTTCAATCCTAAACCCTTCAACAATCGTCATCGGTGGTGGTGTATCAGCTGCAGGGGAATTCCTTCTACAAGGTGTTCAAAAAGTCTATGATGAAAATAGCTTCCCACAAGTACGTACATCTACTAAATTAGCTCTTGCAACTCTAGGAAATGACGCTGGAGTTATCGGAGCAGCATCACTTGTATTGCAATAAGATAATGAGAGAGGAAAATGCTAACCTAGAGTTAGTAATGTTCCTCTTTTATTTTTTATGCTATACTAGTTAGGACAATGAATGAGGTGAGAGTAAATGACAAAAGCAGATACGATTTTTAAAGAGAATATTGAACGCATTCTAAAGGAAGGTGTTTTCTCAGAGCAGGCTCGTCCTAAGTACAAGGATGGGAATGTTGCTAATTCCAAGTATGTAACTGGTGCCTTTTCCGAGTACGACTTATCTAAAGGAGAATTTCCTATCACAACCTTGCGTCCCATTGCAATCAAATCCGCCATCAAAGAAGTTCTCTGGATTTACCAAGACCAGTCAAATAGCTTAGAAGTGCTTAATGACAAGTACAATGTTCACTACTGGAATGACTGGGAAGTTGGAGACACGGGAACCATTGGTGAGCGCTATGGTGCCGTTGTTAAGAAACACGACATTATCAATAAGCTTCTCAAACAGTTGGAAACCAATCCTTGGAACCGCCGCAATATTATTTCTCTCTGGGATTACCAAGCTTTCGAAGAAACAGATGGGCTGCTCCCGTGCGCCTTTCAGACCATGTTTGATGTTCGGCGTGTTGATGGGGAAATCTATCTGGATGCGACCTTGACCCAGCGCTCCAATGATATGCTGGTGGCCCACCACATCAACGCTATGCAGTATGTGGCTTTGCAGATGATGATTGCCAAACATTTTGGCTGGAAGGTTGGGAAGTTCTTCTACTTCATCAACAACCTCCATATCTATGATAATCAATTTGAACAAGCTCAGGAATTACTCCGTCGTGAGCCGTCAAATTGCCAACCACGTTTGGTCTTGAATGTGCCAGATAAGACCAATTTTTTTGATATTAAAGCAGAGGACTTTGAGTTAGTGGATTATGACCCTGTCAAGCCACAGTTGAAGTTTGACCTAGCTATTTAATATTCTTCGAAAATCTCTTCAAACCACGTCAGCGTCGCTTCATCTACAACCTCAAAACCATGTTTTGAGCTGACTTCGTCAGCCTTATATATGACCTCAAAGCAGTGCTTTGAGCAACCTGCGGCTAGCTTCCTAGTTAGTATAAAAGAATAGAAAAAAGAAGTTGAGAATAATCCCAACTTCTTTTGTTTCTTAACGTGATACGCGGCGGCGAGCTGCTTTTTTACGATTTTCTTCGATGAAAGCTGCTTTTTGCTCTTCTGGTTCGATTACTTTCTTTTTAAATGCGTATACTGCACCTGCAACTGCAGCGACAGTTCCTGCGACACCTGTTACAAGACCTTTAGCAAATCCTTTAGCCATGAGTCTTCCTCCTTTATCTTCTTAATCAGCCAGCCTCCTTAAGAGGTCACATTTTTCTGACTGACCTTTTTGTGTTATAATAATAGTAACGAAAAAATGGGAATTTTTCAAGGAAAAAAGATGAAAACAAAAATAATTGTGATTGTTGGGCCAACTGCTGTTGGAAAAACGGCTCTTGCCATTGAAGTCGCAAAGCGTTTTAATGGCGAAGTGGTTAGCGGTGATAGTCAGCAGGTTTACCGAGATTTAGATATTGGGACAGCTAAGGCTAGTCCAGAAGAACAGGCAGCTGTTCCCCATCATTTAATCGATGTTAGAGAGGTAACCGAGTCATACTCGGCTTTTGATTTTGTTTCAGAAGCTAAGATGGCGATTGAGGATATTCACAGCCGTGGCAAGTTAGCCATTATAGCTGGTGGAACTGGGCTTTATATCCAGAGCTTGTTGGAAGGTTACCATCTAGGTGGGGAAACTCCCCATGAGGAGATTTTAGCTTATCGGGCTAGTTTGGAGCCTTATACAGATGAGGAATTAGCTCATCTGGTGGAGCAAGCAGACCTTGAAATTCCTCAGTTTAATCGTCGTCGTGCGATGCGTGCCTTGGAAATTGCCCATTTTGGTCAGGAATTGGCAAATCAAGAGACCTTGTATGAACCATTGATTATCTGCTTGGATGATGAGCGCAGTCAATTATATGAACGTATCAATCGCCGCGTGGATTTGATGTTTGAGTCTGGGCTTTTGGATGAGGCCAAGTGGCTCTTTGACCATTACCCTGATGTGCAGGCTGCTAAAGGAATTGGCTACAAGGAACTCTTTCCTTACTTCCGTGGAGAGCAGACCTTGGAGGATGCTAGTGAGAGTCTCAAACAGGCGACCCGTCGTTTTGCCAAGCGTCAGTTGACCTGGTTCCGTAATCGCATGCAGGTCACCTTTTATCAGATTGGAGAATCTGGTGTGCAAGACCGCATTTTAAGCCAGATAGAGGAGTTTTTAGATGATTGATACGGAGAAAAAAGAGGAACGCGTCCTGCTCATCGGCGTGGAATTGCAGGGCATGGACAATTTTGACCTCTCTATGGAAGAATTGGCCAGTTTAGCCAAGACAGCTGGAGCAGTCGTTGTAGATAGTTATAGACAAAAACGTGAAAAGTATGACTCCAAGACCTTCGTCGGCTCTGGTAAGTTGGAAGAAATTGCGCTCATGGTGGATGCAGAAGAGATTACCACTGTCATTGTCAACAACCGTTTGACTCCGCGACAAAATGTCAATCTGGAGGAAGTTCTGGGTGTCAAGGTCATTGACCGTATGCAGTTGATTCTAGATATCTTTGCCATGCGGGCTCGAAGTCATGAAGGCAAACTCCAAGTGCATTTGGCTCAGTTAAAATATCTCTTGCCGCGCTTGGTTGGTCAGGGAATTATGCTCAGCCGTCAGGCAGGGGGAATTGGTTCCCGTGGACCTGGTGAAAGCCAGCTGGAACTGAACCGTCGTAGTGTACGTAATCAAATCACAGATATCGAGCGCCAGCTCAAGGTGGTTGAGAAAAATCGGGCGACAGTCAGAGAAAAACGTCTGGAGTCGAGCACCTTTAAGATTGGTTTGATTGGTTACACCAATGCTGGGAAATCAACTATCATGAACACCTTGACCAGCAAGACCCAGTATGAGGCAGACGAGCTCTTTGCGACCCTGGATGCGACAACCAAGAGTATCCATCTGGGAGGCAATCTCCAAGTAACCTTGACTGATACTGTTGGCTTTATCCAAGATTTGCCGACAGAGTTGGTGTCCAGTTTCAAGTCAACCTTGGAAGAAAGCAAGCATGTGGATCTTCTGGTTCATGTTATCGATGCCAGCAATCCTTACCACGAGGAGCATGAGAAAACGGTTCTGTCCATCATGAAAGATTTGGATATGGAAGATATTCCTCGCCTGACCCTTTATAATAAAGCGGATTTGGTGGAGGATTTTACGCCGACCCAAACGCCATACGCCCTCATTTCTGCCAAGTCTGAGGATAGTCGTGAGAATTTGCAGGCTTTGTTTTTAGAGAAAATCAAGGATATTTTTGAGAGATTTACCCTACGCGTGCCTTTTTCGAAGTCCTACAAGATTCATGATCTAGAAAGTGTTGCGATTCTGGAAGAACGTGATTATCAGGAAGACAGCGAAGTGATTACAGGCTACATTTCTGAGAAAAATAAATGGAGGTTAGAGGAATTTTATGACTGATATTAAAACGTTGGCTCTAAAGTATGGGGGCTATACAAGTCTGGATAAGGTCTATCTGGATCAACTTCTAGCTGGTAAAACAGAGCAGGAGCAGTTGGCACTCATCACTCCTCCGCCAAGTGTGGTCAATGCCTACTTTGCAGAACTCTACCAGAAAAAGAGCCCTGAAGCTGCGACGGATTATTTTGCAGAACTCAGTCAGGAATTGAATCTCTACAATGCTGAGCCAAGTTTCACATTTGAAAACAAGCCTTTTATCCGGCTCAATCTGTCTGGTAAATCCTTTGGTTTTTGTTATGAGAGTGAGGGACTGGGTCGAATTTTCTCTGAAAATGAGGAGAAGATTTCAGATGACTTGCTTTTTGAGATTGCCCAAATTTTTCCTCATCAACTAGTCTTTGCAGAGTCTGGAAAGATTTATATGAAGCCTGTCGGAGATGAGGAAGTTGTGAACGTGGAAAGTCTCACAGCTTTGACTGATTTAGAAAGCTTGGCTGATGGTCGCAAACGTCTCAAAGGCTACAGCCAAGAGGATTTACTGCAAGAAGCTGCTTCTTTTTCGGGCAAGCGCTATTTCCGATCGGAAAACCGCACAGCCATGTTATATATTGATTAATTAGAAAGTATCGAATGGATATTCAATTTTTAGGAACGGGGGCTGGTCAGCCCTCTAAAGCCCGCAATGTTTCAAGTCTCGCCCTGAAACTCTTGGACGAGATTAACGAAGTTTGGCTCTTTGACTGTGGAGAAGGAACGCAAAATCGCATTCTGGAAACCACAATTCGACCACGTAAGGTCAGCAAAATCTTTATCACCCATCTGCATGGAGACCACATTTTTGGCTTGCCAGGATTCCTTTCTAGCCGTGCCTTTCAGGCAAATGAAGAGCAGACAGATTTGGAAATCTATGGACCGCAAGGGATCAAGTCATTTGTCTTAACCAGTCTACGTGTGTCAGGTTCTCGCCTGCCTTACCGTATTCATTTTCATGAGTTTGACCAAGATTCTCTAGGAAAAATCCTTGAGACCGATAAATTCACTGTGTATGCAGAGGAGTTGGACCACACTATTTTCTGTGTTGGTTATCGTGTTATCCAAAAGGACCTAGAAGGAACGCTGGATGCTGAAAAACTCAAGGCTGCTGGAGTCCCATTTGGTCCACTTTTTGGGAAAATCAAAAACGGTCAGGATGTTGTCCTAGAAGACGGAACTGAAATCAAGGCAGCTGACTATATCTCAGCTCCTCGTCCAGGTAAAATTATCACTATTCTCGGTGATACCCGTAAAACTAGTGCCAGTGTGCGTCTGGCTGTTAACGCGGATGTTCTTGTCCATGAGTCCACTTATGGCAAGGGCGATGAGAAAATTGCCCGTAATCATGGTCACTCAACCAATATGCAGGCAGCGGAGGTCGCAGTAGAAGCAGGTGCTAAACGTCTCCTGCTCAACCATATCAGTGCCCGTTTCCTCTCAAAAGATATTAGCAAGCTCAAGAAAGACGCGGGCACAATTTTTGAAAATGTGCATGTAGTCAAAGACTTGGAAGAAGTGGAAATCTAAAGGATTGAGAAAGGATAAGTATGCCTACTATTCTTATTACAGGAGCTAGTGGTGGTCTAGCCCAAGAAATGGTCAAACTTTTACCAGAAGACCAACTCATCTTGCTTGGTAGAAATAAAGAAAAATTAGCTCAACTCTACGGAAATCATCCCCATGCAGAATTGATTGAAATCGATATTACCGATGATTCAGCTTTAGAATCCCTAGTAACTGACCTCTATCTCCGCTATGGCAAGATTGATGTCTTGATTAACAACGCTGGTTACGGGATTTTCGAGGAATTTGACCAGATTTCTGACCAAGATATTCACCAGATGTTCGAGGTCAATACCTTTGCTCTGATGAATCTGTCTCGTCGCCTTGCGGCTCGAATGAAGGAAAGTCGAAAAGGCCATATCATCAATATCGTTAGCATGGCAGGTCTGATTGCTACTGGCAAGTCCAGCCTTTACTCAGCGACCAAGTTTGCAGCTATTGGTTTTTCAAATGCTTTGCGCCTAGAACTTATGTCCTACGGCGTTTATGTAACGACGGTCAATCCAGGACCAATCCGTACAGGATTTTTTGACCAGGCCGACCCAGATGGAACCTATCTCAAGTCTGTTGAACGGTTCCTGTTGAAACCAGATGCAGTGGCTAAAAAGATTGTCAAGATTATAGGAAAAAACAAACGAGAACTCAATCTACCGATGTTGTTGAACCTAGCCCATAAGTTTTATACCCTCTTTCCCAAGTTAGCTGATAAGCTGGCAGGGGAAACTTTTAATTATAAATAAAAAAGAACCAATGCGTAGGTTGTTGCTGGCCTGCATATTGGTTCTTATCATTTCTCAACTATCAAACTGGACTTCTTCTAGGAGATAGTCGATAAAGCGTTCGCCCATCTTAGAGAGGCTGGTTTTTTCATGCTGGATATAGACTAGCTCAATTGGGTCGTCAATGTCCAGTGGGATGGAAACGATGTTGTCTCCGTTGAGATTACTGTTCAAAATCCCCGTCGCAATGGTATAACCATCTAAACCAATTAAGAGATTAAAGAGGGTGGCACGGTCACTAACCACGATGGATTTCTTGTGGTGTTCTTGGGAAAGGATTTCCTCTGAGAAGTAGAAGGAATTGTGTGTTCCCTGGTCATAGCTGAGGTAAGGAAAGTTTTCCAAATCAGACAGTTTCACCTTGTCTTTCTTGGCCAGAGGGTTGGTCTTGCTGACAAAGATATGGGGCTGGGCTGTGAAGAGATGGTGAGCCAGCAGGTGGTTGTCATCCAGCATTTTTGTTAAAACATCACGGTTGTAGCTGTTTAGGAAGAGGACACCGACCTCACTACGGAAGTTCTTGACGTCGTCGATAATCTCCCAAGTCCGCGTTTCACGAAGGAAGAGCTCGTATTTTTCCATATCGCTTTTCTTGAGTAGTGATACAAAGGCATTGACCACAAAGGCATAGTGCTGGGAGGAAACGCTAAAGAGTTCGCGGTGGGCGACAGGATTTTTATAGCGTTCCTCCAGAAGCTGGGTTTGCTCTACAACCTGACGGGCATAGGAGAGAAACTCCATCCCATCACGGGTCAAGGTAATACCCTTGGGATTGCGGATAAAGATCTCAATGCCCATCTCATTTTCCAAATCTCTCACAGCATTGGAAAGACTAGGCTGAGTGATAAAGAGCTGTTTGGCTGCTTCATTCATGGAGCCAGTTTCGACGATTTTGATAATATAATGTAATTGTTGAATTCTCATGTTTTTATTGTACCACACTTGCGACAGAATCGCCAAAGAAGATAGGAAAATCAGGAGCATTGTGTGAGTCTCTTCTTGAAAAAAACACAAAAATTTGCTAGAATGAGTCTTATGAAAACATTCTATGATGTGCAGCAATTCCTCAAACGATTTGGTATTATTGTTTATATGGGAAAACGCTTATATGATATTGAACTGATGAAGTTGGAACTCTCTCGGATTTACGATGCAGGGTTGATGGACAAATTAGACTATCTGGAAGCGGAAGCGGTTCTTCGCAGGGAGCACAAGGTAGAATTGGATTATATTGAGAAAAATGGAGAAATGAACTAATGGTTACTTGGATTTTGTGGGCACTTATACTGACAATGTTGGCGTGGATGGGCTTTAACTATCTTCGTATTCGCCGTGCGGCTAAAATCGTAGATAATGAAGAATTTGAATCCTTGATTCGTACAGGTCAATTGATTGATTTGCGCGACCCAGCAGAATTCCACAGAAAACATATTCTTGGGGCTCGCAATATTCCTTCAAGTCAGTTGAAAACTAGTCTTGCAGCCCTTCGTAAGGATAAACCTGTTCTTCTTTACGAAAACCAACGTGCGCAGCGTGTCACAAATGCGGCCCTTTACTTGAAAAAACAAGGTTTTTCTGAGATTTATATCCTTTCTTATGGTTTGGATTCTTGGAAAGGGAAAGTCAAAGTTGAGAAATAAGAAAACGAGCTTGGATGTTTCCGAGCTCATTTTTTAACCACTTTTTCTGAGAAATTCACGAATGCTTGTCAGCTCTTCTGAGTTGAGGGGGCGATAGTCTCCCTCTTGAAGATTATCATCTAAACTCCAAGGCCCAAAATGGGTGCGTTTGAGTGAGGTCACCTTGACACCAACCGAGAGAAACATTTTCTTAACCTGATGAAATTTTCCTTCTGAAATGGTGATAGAGGCTTTACTGAGGGAAGGACTTGGAGATAGAATCTCTAGTCTTGCAGGTTTACAGACAGTACCATCTAAAAAGACAATTCCCTTTTGAAAGGTTTGGATATGGTCAGATGTTAGAAGTCCATTAACCTCAACTTGGTAGGTTTTATCAACATGATACTGAGGATGAAGGAGTTGAAAACCCAAGGGACCGTTATCGGTCAAGAGGAGGAGACCTGTCGTATCTCGGTCCAGTCGGCCGACGGCATAGAGCTTGTCAGACTGGATGTCAGGCGGAAGGAGGTCCATGACGGTTGGAAGTTCCCTGTCTTTATTGGCTGTAACGACATCAGCAGGCTTATGAAGCATAAGATAGGTGTGCTCATAGCCTTGAATGATTTGGTCCTGAAAAAGGAGTTCTTGTAGTCCTGTATCGATATTTTGGGCTAGGGAGTGGGCTGGGCAACCATCGACGAGAATTTCCCCTTTGAGGAGTGCTTGCTTCATGGCCTTTCGGCTAACTTTTTCTTGGGCTAATAAATTATCTAAACGCATACTGTGCCTATCTTATCATAAGTCGCTTGCTTTGAAAAGGCTTGACGTGAAAAGAAAAGCAGAGTGAAAACATTTACACTTGCTTGAGTTATGTTATTTACCTGAAATTATGGTATAATCGTTCAGTTAGAAAATAAATTTTGAATATTATAGAGGAAATCATGACAAAATTAAGAGAAGATATCCGTAACATTGCGATTATCGCCCACGTTGACCACGGGAAAACAACCCTCGTTGACGAATTATTGAAACAATCAGAGACTCTTGATGCACGTACTGAATTGGCTGAGCGTGCTATGGACTCAAACGATATCGAAAAAGAGCGTGGAATTACCATCCTTGCTAAAAATACAGCTGTTGCTTACAACGGAACTCGTATCAACATCATGGACACACCAGGACACGCGGACTTCGGTGGAGAAGTTGAGCGTATCATGAAAATGGTTGACGGTGTTGTTTTGGTCGTAGATGCCTACGAAGGAACAATGCCACAAACTCGTTTCGTATTGAAAAAAGCCTTGGAACAAGACCTTGTCCCAATCGTGGTTGTTAACAAAATCGATAAACCATCAGCTCGTCCAGCTGAAGTAGTGGACGAAGTCTTAGAACTTTTCATCGAGCTTGGGGCTGATGACGACCAACTTGACTTCCCAGTGGTCTATGCTTCAGCGATCAACGGAACTTCTTCATTGTCAGATGATCCAGCTGACCAAGAAGCGACTATGGCACCAATCTTTGACACAATTATCGACCATATCCCAGCTCCAGTAGATAACTCAGATGAGCCTTTGCAGTTCCAAGTATCACTTTTGGACTACAATGACTTCGTTGGTCGTATCGGTATCGGTCGTGTCTTCCGTGGTACTGTTAAGGTTGGGGACCAAGTTACCCTTTCTAAACTTGATGGTACAACTAAAAACTTCCGTGTTACAAAACTCTTCGGTTTCTTTGGTTTGGAACGTCGTGAAATCCAAGAAGCAAAAGCAGGTGACTTGATTGCCGTTTCTGGTATGGAAGATATCTTTGTCGGTGAAACCATCACTCCGACAGATGCAGTAGAAGCTCTTCCAATCCTACACATCGATGAGCCAACTCTTCAAATGACATTCTTGGTCAACAACTCACCATTTGCTGGTAAAGAAGGTAAATGGGTGACTTCTCGTAAGGTGGAAGAACGCTTGCAGGCAGAATTGCAAACAGACGTTTCCCTTCGTGTTGACCCAACTGATTCACCAGATAAATGGACTGTTTCAGGACGTGGAGAATTGCACTTGTCAATCCTTATCGAAACAATGCGTCGTGAGGGATATGAACTTCAAGTATCTCGTCCAGAAGTTATCGTAAAAGAAATCGACGGTGTTAAATGTGAGCCATTTGAGCGTGTACAAATCGATACTCCAGAAGAATACCAAGGGTCTGTTATCCAAAGCCTTTCTGAACGTAAGGGTGAAATGTTGGATATGATTTCAACTGGTAATGGTCAAACTCGTTTGGTCTTCCTTGTTCCAGCGCGTGGTTTGATTGGATACTCAACTGAGTTCTTGTCAATGACTCGTGGTTACGGTATCATGAACCATACCTTTGACCAATACTTGCCATTGATTCCAGGTGAAATTGGTGGACGTCACCGTGGTGCCCTTGTTTCTATCGATGCTGGTAAGGCTACAACTTACTCAATCATGTCTATCGAAGAACGAGGTACGATCTTTGTCAACCCAGGTACTGAGGTTTATGAAGGAATGATCATCGGTGAAAACTCTCGTGAAAATGACTTGACAGTTAACATCACTAAGGCGAAACAAATGACCAACGTTCGTTCAGCTACTAAGGACCAAACAGCTGTTATCAAGACCCCTCGTATCTTGACACTTGAAGAGTCTCTTGAGTTCTTGAACGACGATGAGTACATGGAAGTAACGCCTGAGTCTATCCGTTTGCGTAAACAAATCCTTAACAAGGCAGAGCGTGAGAAAGCTAACAAGAAGAAAAAATCAGCTGAATAAGAGCTAGAAAGAGAGAAAGATGGTTTATTTAGTCCTAGGGATTTTACTGCTCCTACTCTATGTATTTGCGACACCAGAAAGCATTAAAGGGACAGTCAATATCGTCGCTATGGTATGTATTTTAGTGGCACTTTTGGTTTTGTTGGCTCTATCTTTTCTGAAAATTTTTCAATTACCAACAGAAATATTCCTAGTCATAGCCATGTTAATCCTAGCTTACTTTAGTGTGAGAGACATCACACTCATGCCAGTTAAAAAAAGTAAAAGAAGATAAAAAAGAGAGTTTCGGCTCTCTTTTTTGCTAGGAATTTTACAATATTTCGATTTGTTTTTGAGTTATCACCATCTCTTTTGCTTGGATAATATGAATGGGAAAAACTTGAATAAAATTTGTCAATGACATCTATTTTATATTTGGTTAGTACTGGTTGCATATTATTTTGAAATAAAACTACTATATAATATTATTCATATAGGTAATATATAAAATATCTAAAAAATTCGATTTTTTCCTTGACAACAAATAATAAAAATGCTATTCTTATTATATAAGAAATCGGTTTCAAAAAAAGAGAGAGGAGGATTTATTTTGTTGCATTGTTGCTCAGGGTGTGCTTTTTTTGAAAGGAAAAATAAAATGAAAACGAAAAAACATAGATTACTTGCTCTAGCTCTTATTTCAAGCTTTACATTATTGGGAGCTGCATCAGCTGCTGTACAATATCCAGATGGAGGAGTATGGACATATGGAGAAGGTTCAGGAGGTGGTTGGGCTTTTTCAAATTACTATCATGGTAAAAAACATCATTATTCTTCTCTTGTAAGTAAATGGGATAGTCATTCAGATAAAGGAGAAGCACCTGCAGGGAAAACTTCAGAGGCTTGGATTTGGACTAAATTTGGGGAACAAGTATCATTTTACTATGACTATGACTAATATTTAGTTTTCTTAGATAATCCCCTTGTAAGAAATTACAGGGGGAATTTTGTTTACAAGGAGTCTACTATGAAGAAACTATTCATATTACTATCAACTTTTTTTCTCAGCTTCTTCCTTGCTTGGATTATTGTCTTACGTGCGCCACAATATTTATATGCAAGCTATGATTCCGTCTCCTTACTTCGTGTCAAAAAGGATACTCAGGAACCGACGCGTGAGGTATTTGAACAGGAATTGGAGAATTTTGCAAACTCAGAACAGAGTTTAATAGCTAGGAGAATTGTAGAGCCGAGTAAGGATGGGACGACTCACTTTACTTATGCAACTTATGGTCAGGGAACTTTACCAAAAGAATTCCAAGAAGCTAGTCAAGAAAGTCGTGAACGTAGTGATCCACTAAATAGTTATCTCCTTTTATCAGGCTCCTTGACAAAAGAAAAGCTTGCCGATAAATTAGGGGATTTGGGTTATAAAGCAATTGCTGACCGGAAGACACCGCCCTATTCTCTTGCTTTTCGAATGTTACTAAATCCCCTTATTTTAATTAGTTTAGCAATATTTGGCTTATCTTTCTTTGCTTTAGTGATTATCACTCGGATTAAGGAAATGAGAGCAGCAGGTATAAAACTCTTTTCTGGTCAGACTCTCTTATCCATTATGGGGCATTCATTATCGACTGATATTAAGTGGCTCCTTCTATCAGCCCTCCTTTCCTTCCTAGGTGGGGGAGTCGTTCTTTTTAGTCAAGGTTTGTTTTATCCTATCTTGTTAGCCACCTATGTTTTTGGGATTAGTTTCTATCTGTTGTTTTTATTGGGTATTTCAATTTTACTAATGCTCCTTTATCTAATGAGTTTGAGTTATAAAGCATTAGTTCCTGTTATTAAGGGGAGATTACCCCTTAAACGCTTGATGGCTTTAACCCTATTGTGTCAGTTAGTAGCTGTTTTTACAGTAGGCTACGCTGTTAAGACAGGCTTGACGTCTTACCAACGATTGAAAGAACTTGAAATTTCAAAACAAGCATGGCAGGACAGAGCAGATTATTATCAAATTTCTTTTGGTTTAGGTGATAGAGGAAAAGATACAGAAAATCTGAATAAGTGGTATGAATTTTCCAAAGAAGCAGTTGAAAAAGAACAGGCTCTATTTGTAAAAGATAATCTCATTCATTTTGCAAATCCTCAAAGAAAAAATAAAAACGGAGAGACACTGGATACCTATAGTCCAGATGCTAATGTTCTTTATGTCAGCCCAAGTTATTTGGACAAGGAAAATGTGACTGTAAATGATGAGACTAGACAGAAACTAGCCCATCTTCAAAAAGGTGAATTTGGACTCTTACTACCAGAATCTCTTCGTTCACAGGAAGCAGAACTTAAGAAAGCTTTTGAAGAGAGTTTGAGTTATTATGGAAAATCTGGTGAGGAGGCAAGTGCTCCTTTAGAGTATGAAATGAGAGCGATTGTTAGCTATCTTCCAACTGGAGAAAAGCGATTTATTTATAATAACGGTGAAAGTCCAGTATCTATCCAGTACTTAACCGATCCAATTTTAGTTGTATTTACTCCAACATCTACAGGTGATAGTATCATTTCCAAATTTAGTTGGTCTATCAATGCTGGAAAACAACTCTTTATCAAAGGATATGAGAGTGGGCTAGAACTCTTAAAGAAAGCTGGAATTTATGAGCAAGTATCCTATCTTAAAGAAGGAAGAAGTGTTTATCTAACTCGTTATAATGAAGTTCAAACTGAAACAGCAACTTTAATCTTAGGAGCTATTGTTGGGATAGCCAGTTCCTTATTACTCTTTTATTCTGTCAATCTTCTATATTTCGAGCAATTCCGTCGAGATATTTTGATTAAACGAATTTCAGGTTTACGATTTTTTGAAACACATGCTCAGTATATGGTTAGCCAATTTGCCAGTTTTGTATTTGGTGCTAGTCTCTTTATTTTACGCAGTCGAGACTTGGTGATTGGCTTGCTCACTTTATTAGTCTTTCTAGCTAGTGCAGTTTTGACGCTTTACCGTCAAGCCTATAAAGAATCTCGTGTTTCTATGACAATTATGAAAGGAAAATAGGATGATTGAACTAAAGAATATATCTAAAAAATTTGGAAGCCGTCAGCTATTTTCAGATACGAATCTTCATTTTGAAGGTGGGAAAATTTATGCCTTAATCGGTATAAGTGGCTGTGGTAAGACAACACTCTTGAATATGATTGGACGATTAGAGCCATATGACAAAGGACAAATCATCTATGATGGTACTTCTCTTAAGGACATCAAGCCTTCTGTTTTCTTTAGAGATTACTTGGGATATCTATTTCAAGATTTTGGCTTAATCGAAAGCCAAACCGTCAAAGAGAATCTCAATCTGGGTTTAGTTGGTAAAAAGTTGAAGGAAAAAGAGAAAATGTCTTTGATGAAACAAGCTCTAAACCGTGTTAACCTCTCTTATTTAGATTTAAAGCAACCTATCTTTGAATTATCAGGAGGAGAAGCACAACGTGTTGCACTAGCAAAGATAATCTTAAAGGATCCACCTTTGATTCTCGCAGATGAACCAACCGCTTCCTTAGACCCCAAAAACTCTGAGGAATTACTCTCTATCCTAGAATCTTTAAAAAATCCGAATCGAACTATTATTATTGCGACCCACAATCCTCTGATTTGGGAGCAAGTGGACCAAGTTATTCGAGTTACCGATTTATCACATAGATGATATGGTAAGATTCATACTCAATGAAAATCAAAAAGCAAACTAGGAAGCTAGCCGCAGGCTGTACTTGAGTACGGCAAGGCGAAGCTGACGTGGTTTGAAGAGATTTTCGAAGAGTATCAGTTAGAAGAAAGAGTCACAAACACACTTTGTGGCTTTTTTATTTCCATAAAAATGGTAAAATAGTAGGAGTAGAAATGGAGTTCGAGACATGAAAGTAATAGATCAATTTAAAAATAAGAAAGTACTTGTTTTAGGTTTGGCCAAGTCTGGGGAATCTGCAGCTCGTTTGTTGGATAAGCTAGGTGCCATTGTGACAGTAAATGATGGGAAACCTTTCGAGGACAATCCAGCTGCGCAAAGTTTGCTGGAAGAAGGAATCAAGGTCATTACAGGTGGCCATCCTTTGGAACTCTTGGATGAAGAGTTTGCCCTCATGGTGAAAAATCCAGGTATTCCATACAATAATCCTATGATTGAAAAGGCTTTGGCCAAGGGAATTCCAGTCTTGACTGAGGTGGAATTGGCTTACTTGATTTCTGAAGCACCGATTGTTGGTATTACTGGTTCGAACGGTAAAACAACCACAACGACGATGATTGGGGAAGTTTTGACTGCTGCTGGTCAACATGGTCTTTTATCAGGCAATATCGGCTATCCAGCCAGTCAGGTTGCTCAAACAGCGACAGACAAGGACACGCTTGTCATGGAACTTTCTTCTTTCCAACTCATGGGCGTTCAAGAATTCCATCCTGAGATTGCGGTTATTACCAACCTCATGCCAACTCATATCGACTACCACGGTTCTTTTGAGGAATATGTAGCAGCCAAGTGGAATATCCAGAACAAGATGACAGCAACTGATTTTCTTGTCTTGAATTTTAACCAAGACTTGGCAAAAGAATTGGCTAGCAAAACACAAGCTACAGTTGTACCATTCTCAACACAGGAAAAGGGTGATGGAGCTTATCTGGAAGATGGTCAACTCTACTTCCGTGGAGAAGTGGTCATGGCAGCTAGCGAAATCGGAGTTCCAGGTAACCACAATGTGGAAAATGCCCTTGCGACGATTGCTGTAGCCAAACTTCGTGGTGTAGACAACCAAACCATCAAAGAAACTCTTTCAGCCTTTGGTGGTGTCAAACACCGTCTCCAATTTGTGAATGAAATCAAGGGTGTCAAATTCTATAATGATAGCAAGTCAACCAATATCTTGGCTACCCAAAAAGCCTTGTCAGGATTTGACAACAGCAAGGTCATCTTGATTGCCGGTGGTTTGGACCGTGGCAATGAGTTTGACGAATTGGTGCCAGATATTACTGGACTCAAGAAGATGGTCATCCTCGGTCAGTCTGCAGAACGTGTCAAACGGGCAGCAGATAAGGCTGGTGTGGCTTATGTGGATGCGACTGATATTGCAGATGCGACCCGCAAGGCTTACGAACTTGCGACTCAAGGAGATGTAGTTCTTCTCAGTCCTGCCAATGCCAGCTGGGATATGTATGCTAACTTTGAAGTACGTGGCGACCTCTTTATCGACACAGTAGCGGAGTTAAAGGAATAATATGAAAAAAATTGTCTTTACAGGTGGGGGGACGGTTGGACACGTTACTCTCAATCTTTTGTTAATGCCTAAGTTTATCGAAGATGGCTGGGAAGTCCATTATATAGGGGACAAGCGTGGTATCGAATACCAAGAAATCCTCAAGTCAGGCTTGGATGTTACCTTCCATTCCATTGCGACTGGAAAATTGCGTCGCTATTTCTCTTGGCAAAATATGCTGGACGTCTTCAAAGTTGGTTGGGGGATTGTCCAATCGCTCTTTATCATGTTACGACTTCGTCCACAGGCTCTTTTTTCAAAGGGAGGCTTTGTCTCAGTACCGCCTGTTATCGCTGCGCGTGTGTCAGGAGTGCCAGTCTTTATTCACGAATCTGACCTGTCTATGGGCTTGGCCAATAAAATCGCCTATAAATTTGCGACGAAGATGTATTCAACCTTTGAGCAAGCTTCAAGTTTGGCTAAGGTCGAGCATGTGGGAGCGGTGACCAAGGTTTCAGACCAACACACTCCAGAACCAGATGAATTGGTGGATATTCAAACCCACTTTAATCATAAATTGCCGACTGTATTGTTTGTTGGCGGTTCTGCAGGCGCTCGTGTCTTTAACCAATTGGTGACAGACCATAAAAAAGAGTTGACAGAGCGCTATAATATTATCAATCTAACTGGAGATTCTAGTCTGAACGAGTTGAGCCAAAATCTCTTTCGTGTTGACTATGTGACCAATCTCTATCAGCCCTTGATGGAATTAGCTGACATTGTTGTGACACGTGGTGGTGCCAATACGATTTTTGAGCTCCTGGCCATGGCGAAATTACATGTCATTGTGCCACTTGGTCGTGAAGCTAGTCGTGGTGACCAGATTGAAAATGCGACTTACTTTGTTAAGAAAGGCTATGCGGAAGAGCTTCAAGAAAGCGAATTGACCTTGGATAGTTTGGAAGAGAAGCTTTCTCACTTACTAAGCCACAAGGAAGATTACCAAGCTAAGATGAAGGCTTCTAAGGAATTGAAATCTCTAGCAGATTTTTATCAATTATTGAAAAAAGATTTATCATAAGGAAAGTAAATGTCAAAAGATAAGAAAAATGAGGGCAAAGAAATCCTCGAAGAATTTAAAGAGTTATCAGAATGGCAGAAACGAAACCAAGAATATCTAAAAAAGAAGGCTGAGGAAGAGGCGGCCCTAGCTGAGGAGAAGGAAAAGGAAAGACAAGCTCGAATGGCTTCAAAATCCGAAGAGTCAGATGAAACTGAGAACCAGAAGAGTGAATCTAATGCAAAGGACCCAGAATCAGCTAAGGAAGAGTCTGAAGAAAAAGTAGAATCCTTAGAGACTGATAAAGAGGAAGAAGAGATAGAAGAATCAGGGTCTAAAGAGGGCGAGGAACAGGATAAACAGCTTGCTAAAAAGGCTACAAAGGAAAAAGCAGCCAAAGCAAAGATTCCTGGCATCCATATCTTGCGAGCCTTAACGATTTTATTTCCAAGTCTGCTTTTATTGATTGTCTCTGCCTACTTACTCAGTCCTTATGCGACCATGAAGGATATTCGTGTTGAGGGAACGGTGCACACTACGGCTGATGATATTCGACAGGCTTCAGGCATTCAGGATTCGGATTATACAATTAACCTTCTGCTAGACAAGGCAAAATATGAAGAGCAGATTAAGTCTAATTATTGGGTTGAATCAGCTCAACTTGTCTATCAATTTCCAACTAAGTTCACTATCAAGGTTAAGGAATACGATATTGTTGCCTACTATATTTCTGGTGAAAACCATTATCCTATTCTTTCCAGTGGTCAGCTTGAGACCAGCGCTGTGAGTTTGGTCAGTCTGCCAGAAACTTATATATCAGTTCTCTTTAATGATAGTGAACAAATCAAGGCTTTTGTCTCAGAACTTGCTCAAATTAGCCCAGAACTCAAGGCTGCTATCCAAAAGGTGGAATTAGCCCCAAGCAAGGTAACTTCAGATTTAATTCGATTAACTATGAATGATTCGGACGAAGTCTTGGTTCCCCTTTCTGAAATGAGCAAGAAATTGCCTTACTACAGTAAGATTAAACCTCAATTGTCAGAACCAAGTGTGGTCGATATGGAAGCTGGAATTTACAGTTACACTGTGGCGGATAAATTGATTATGGAAGCAGAAGAAAAAGCCAAACAAGAGGCTAAGGAAGCCGAGAAAAAGCAGGAAGAAGAACGTAAACGTTTAGAAGAAGAAAAGAAAAAACAAGAGGAAGAGAGCAATCGAAACCAAACAAGTCAGCGTTCATCGCGTCGCTAGGTTTACCTTTTCTCCTATAGCTCTTTAGTTGCCATGGTAAGTGTCTAGAGTTTTGAGAAATGTAGATAGCATATAATTATATGCCCAACCCTTTCGTGTGCCTACATTTATTTATATGTGATTTTGGAATTTCTCAAAATCGCTCAAAATCGCGACACATACGTGACCATGTTTTTACTTGACAAGTTTTAGTAGAAATAATAGAATAGTAAAAAACCTTTAAAGCAGTCCAGAGAGGCAGCTAAGGTTAGACGGTGAAAGGGTGGAGACTACCCATTTTTCGTGGAACCTTGCTGTTGGCAGGTTCCTTTTTTCGTGGCTTCTGTTGGTCAGACTCTCTCACTAGTAAAGGTAAAAGGAGAAACCTATGCGAGAACATCGTCCAGTCATTGCTCTTGATTTTCCTAGTTTTGAGGCGGTCAAGGAATTTTTATCTCATTTCCCAGCAGAAGAAAGCCTTTATCTCAAGGTAGGGATGGAGCTTTATTACGCAACGGGTCCTGAGATTGTGTCTTACTTGAAAGGTCAGGGTCATAGTGTCTTTTTGGATCTCAAGCTTCATGACATTCCTAATACAGTTAAGTCAGCCATGAAGGTCTTGTCTCAGCTTGGTGTGGATATGACCAATGTTCATGCGGCTGGTGGTGTAGAGATGATGAAGGCAGCGCGTGAAGGTCTTGGGAGTCAAGCCAAATTGATTGCAGTGACTCAGTTGACCTCAACGTCGGAAGCCCAGATGCAGGACTTTCAAAATATCCAAACCAGCCTGCAAGAGTCTGTCATCCACTATGCCAAGAAGACAGATGAAGCTGGCTTGGATGGCGTTGTTTGCTCAGCTCAGGAAGTTCAACTTATCAAGCAGGCCACCAATCCAGATTTTATCTGTCTAACACCAGGGATTCGCCCTCAGGGAGCTGCAGTTGGAGACCAAAAACGTGTGATGACGCCAGCAGATGCCTATCAAATCGGTAGTGACTATATCGTAGTGGGACGTCCCATTACCCAAGCTGAAGATCCTGTTGCAGCTTATCATGCCATCAAGGATGAATGGAACCAAGACTAGAATTAAAGAAATAGATTATAAGAATAAAAGGAGAATACCATGACACTTGCTAAAAATATCGCTAGCCACCTCTTGAAAATCCAAGCCGTTTACCTCAAACCAGAGGAGCCTTTTACTTGGGCATCTGGTATCAAGTCCCCCATTTACACTGATAATCGTGTGACACTTGCTTATCCAGAGACTCGTACTCTAATTGAAAATGGTTTTGTGGATGCTATCAAGGAAGCCTTTCCAGAGGTTGAAGTGATTGCAGGAACTGCGACAGCAGGGATTCCTCACGGAGCTATCATTGCTGATAAGATGAACTTGCCATTTGCCTACATCCGTAGCAAACCAAAAGACCACGGAGCTGGTAATCAAATCGAAGGTCGCGTAGCTCAAGGTCAAAAAATGGTAGTGGTTGAAGACCTCATTTCAACAGGTGGTTCTGTTCTCGAGGCCGTAGCAGCCGCTAAACGCGAAGGAGCAGATGTGCTTGGTGTAGTAGCAATTTTCAGTTACCAATTGCCAAAAGCAGATAAGAACTTTGCGGATGCTGGTGTCAAACTTGTGACGCTTTCTAACTACAGTGAACTCATCCACCTAGCCCAAGAAGAAGGCTATATCACGCCAGAAGGCTTGGATCTCCTAAAACGCTTTAAAGAAGACCAAGAAAATTGGCAAGAGGTGTAAAAAATCAAAAGGCTAAAAGGTTAAAAATTATACTACTCTGTCATATCAGGTGTATGAATGACAAGATTCAAGTTGTTAATGTTTTTTACGTCAATTGTTTCAGTTTTAGATTTGCTTGGCTTGCTCTTATATAAAAAGTAGCACACGTCATGAAAGTTACAAGGCTTAAAGTATAATCCATAAATATTGTCAGATCCCTTTTCTGAGATGTTGAAATTTCTTGCTTATCCCAGTTTTTTCAGTGATTTTGGCGCCAAGTTCTTTGTAGTTTTTAAAGATTATCCGTGAATTTCTTGCTTATTTATGATAAAATGGGAGTATCGCAAAAATGACTCATCGTATTCAATTTTGAGTAAAACTAGGAGGATCCCATGTCAACAGAACATATGGAAGAACTAAATGACCAGCAGATCGTTCGCCGTGAAAAAATGGCTGCGCTCCGTGAACAAGGAATCGATCCTTTCGGAAAACGCTTTGAACGCACTGCAAATTCACAAGAATTAAAAGATAAATTTGCTGACCTCGATAAAGAACAATTACATGATAAAAATGAAACAGCTACTATCGCAGGACGCTTGGTAACCAAACGTGGTAAAGGTAAAGTAGGTTTTGCCCACCTTCAAGACCGCGAAGGTCAAATCCAGATCTACGTTCGTAAAGATGCTGTCGGTGAAGAAAACTACGAAATCTTCAAAAAAGCAGACCTTGGTGACTTCCTTGGTGTCGAAGGCGAAGTGATGCGTACAGATATGGGAGAACTCTCTATCAAGGCTACTCACATCACACACTTGTCTAAGGCTCTTCGTCCTCTACCAGAGAAATTCCATGGTTTGACAGACGTTGAAACAATTTACCGTAAACGTTACCTTGACTTGATTTCTAACCGTGAAAGCTTTGAACGCTTTGTCACTCGTTCAAAAATCATCTCTGAAATCCGTCGTTACCTTGACCAAAAAGGTTTCCTTGAAGTGGAAACACCTGTTCTTCACAACGAAGCTGGTGGTGCTGCGGCTCGTCCATTTATCACCCACCACAATGCCCAAAACATTGACATGGTGCTTCGTATCGCGACTGAGCTTCACTTAAAACGCCTTATCGTGGGTGGTATGGAACGTGTCTATGAAATTGGCCGTATCTTCCGTAACGAAGGAATGGACGCTACTCATAACCCTGAATTTACTTCTATCGAAGTCTACCAAGCTTATGCTGACTTCCAAGACATTATGGACTTGACGGAAGGTATTATCCAACATGCTGCTAAAGCTGTCAAAGGCGATGGCCCAGTCAACTACCAAGGTACTGAAATCAAAATTAACGAACCATTTAAACGTGTTCACATGGTGGATGCTATCAAAGAAATTACTGGTGTCGATTTCTGGCAAGACATGACTCTGGAAGAAGCTAAAGCTATCGCTGCTGAGAAGAAAGTTCCTGTTGAGAAACACTACACTGAAGTTGGCCACATCATCAATGCCTTCTTTGAAGAGTTTGTTGAAGAAACCTTGATCCAACCAACCTTTGTCTATGGACATCCAGTAGCTGTATCTCCACTTGCTAAGAAGAATCCTGAAGACCAACGCTTTACTGACCGTTTCGAGCTCTTCATCATGACTAAGGAGTACGGTAATGCCTTTACTGAGCTCAACGACCCAATCGACCAGCTTAGCCGTTTTGAAGCCCAAGCTAAAGCCAAAGAACTTGGTGATGATGAAGCAACAGGTATCGACTATGACTACATCGAGGCTCTTGAATACGGTATGCCACCAACAGGTGGTTTGGGAATTGGTATCGACCGTCTTTGCATGCTCCTCACTGATACAACAACTATCCGTGACGTATTGCTTTTCCCAACAATGAAATAAGCTCTTATCCTCTGGTACTTGTCAGGGGATTTTTCGATGCAAAAAGAGACTGAATTTAAGGAGAAAATGAAGTATAGTGTGTTGAAGTTGAACTAGTACACTTTGATTTCTAAGACATTGTTAGAAATTGGTTTAAATTCCCTAATCAATTTGCGCATGTTTTATTTCATTTTACGATAGTATGCTAAGACTTTTCAAAAAGTACTAGAAATTGACTTGGATCCCCCAATTGATTTGTTCAGATTCACTATAAATAAAAAATTAATAAGTGGGATAGGAAACTAGGATAGTATCTTGCTTAAACAGTATATATAGGACTGATATAAGTCCATAGGCCCTATTAGAGGATGTTCTGGTGTCTTATTCACTTGTTTTTTATAGTATCAGTAGATAGAATCAGCAAATAAAAAAGTAGTTCAAATGCCTGGCAGCAAAAAATCTCAACGATTCACTTAATGTAGACTAAAGTTTAGAGTTTAAGGAAAGTAGGGATAGTATATTGTATGAAAAAATAAGATGGTTTTTAAGCAAAACTCTTGAAAATGATTGAAAAAAGAGTTATTATAGTTGTATAGTAAAAAGCAAACGCTTACTTAATCAAGGAGGACAGTTTATGTCATACAAAACAAGCAATGCAGAAGGGCATGTAGATTTCATCAATACCTATGATTTGGAGCCAATGGCGCAACAAGTTATCCCTAAAGCAGCATTTGGCTATATCGCTAGTGGGGCGGAAGATACTTTCACTTTACGTGAGAATATCCGCGCCTTTAACCACAAACTCATCGTTCCTCATACACTTTGTAATGTAGAAAATCCAAGTACAGAGATTGAATTTGCAGGTGAAAAATTATCTTCTCCAATCATTATGGCACCTGTTGCGGCTCATAAATTAGCAAATGAACAGGGGGAAGTGGCGACTGCGCGTGGTGTTCATGAGTTCGGTTCTCTTTATACAACCAGCTCTTACTCTACTGTAGATCTTCCAGAAATTACGGAAGCTCTTCAAGGGACACCTCACTGGTTCCAATTTTACTTTAGTAAAGATGATGGAATCAATCGCCACATCATGGACCGTGTGAAAGCTGAAGGTTATAAAGCGATTGTCTTGACGGCAGATGCTACTGTAGGGGGCAATCGTGAGGTTGATAAGCGTAATGGTTTTGTCTTCCCAGTTGGCATGCCGATTGTTGAAGAATACCTGCCAGAAGGTGCTGGTAAATCAATGGACTTTGTTTACAAATCAGCTAAACAACGCTTGTCTCCACGTGATGTAGAATTTATCGCTGAATACTCAGGACTTCCTGTGTATGTCAAGGGACCACAATGCCGTGAGGACGTTGAACGTTCGCTTGCTGCAGGTGCCTCTGGTATCTGGGTAACCAACCACGGTGGCCGCCAAATCGACGGTGGGCCAGCTGCCTTTGACTCACTTCAAGAAGTAGCAGAAGCAGTTGACAAACGTGTGCCAATTGTCTTTGACTCTGGTGTTCGTCGTGGTCAACATGTCTTTAAAGCCTTGGCCTCAGGAGCAGACTTGGTAGCTATTGGCCGCCCGGTTATCTATGGCTTGGCTCTCGGTGGTAGTATCGGTGTGCGCCAAGTCTTTGAACACTTGAATGCGGAATTGAAGACAGTCATGCAGTTGTCTGGAACTCAGACTATTGAAGATGTTAAACACTTCAAACTCCGTCACAACCCATACAACCCAACTTTCCCAGTTGACCCCCGCGACTTAAAATTGTATTGATAAAACAGATTGCCTCCACTGAATGTGGAGGTTTTTCTTCGTGTATTGGAAGAATAAATCGCTATCAAAAACTATATAAAGATATTTTTCGGTCAAATATCTTGCTAGGGCTTTCATTTTTTGCTATACTGGTGTAGTAATTAAATAATAGAGACATTTGGGGTGCTTTAGGCTGAGATGATACCCATTGAACCTGATACAGTTAAGACTGGCGAAGGGAAATGTGAACAGTTTTTTCGTATGGTGAAATGAACGATCTAATCTTGTAAGTCAACTCTAATTCTTGATTGTAATTGGAGTTTTTTTGTTTATATAAAACTGGATAGGCTTGTTTAGGTAGCTCTCTGCAAATGCCCTCGGTGTTCTTTAAAAGGATCAAGTGAAACTAGGATTTTACTTGGTATCTCTTGGTGTTTTATTGATTACTAAGGAGTAAAGAGAGGAAAAATAAATATGGAAACACAGGTTTATGCATTTGAGTCAGGTTTGACTGTTGGAGAATTATTAAAAAGTAGTCAGAAGGATTGGCAGGCTGCTGTCAATCATCGTTTTGTCAAGGAACTTTTTGCAGGGACAATTAAGAATAAGGTCTTAAAAGACTACCTAATTCAAGATTATCACTTCTTTGATGCCTTCTTATCCATGCTGGGTGCCTGCGTAGCTCACGCAGACCAGCTTGAATCCAAACTTCGTTTTGCCAAGCAACTAGGCTTTCTTGAAGCAGATGAAGATGGTTATTTCCAAAAGGCTTTCAAAGAGTTAAAAGTATCTGAGAATGATTATCTGGAAGTGACCTTGCACCCTGTAACAAAAGCCTTTCAGGATCTTATGTATTCGGCAGTGGCTTCATCAGACTATGCCCATCTTTTGGTCATGCTGGTCATTGCAGAAGGTCTCTATTTAGACTGGGGTTCTAAAGATTTGGCTCTACCTGAAGCCTATATTCATTCGGAATGGATCAATCTCCACAGAGGTCCTTTCTTTGCAGAGTGGGTTCAATTTCTGGTTGACGAACTCAATCGTGTCGGGAAAGGTCGAGAAGATTTGACAGAACTTCAGCAACGCTGGAATAAAGCGGTCGCTTTAGAATTAGCCTTTTTTGATATTGGTTATGATGCCTAGAGAAAGTTCAGGATACTGACAAATTTGATGAGTTAATACTCTTCGAAAATCTCTTCAAACCACGTCAGCTTCAACTTGCCGTAGGTATGGTTACTGACTTCGTCAGTTCTATCCACAACCTCAAAACAGTGTTTTGAGCTGACTTCGTCAGTCTTATCTACAACCTCAAAACAGTGTTTTGAGCAACCTGTGGCTAGCTTCCTAGTTTGCTCTTTGATTTTCATTGAGTATAAATCATTCAATGTAACTGAAAAATTTCTTAACGAAAGATAGAGATAAATCGAAATCTATAGATCGTATAAAGTGAAAAGGAAGGAATTCAATATGACAAGTTTAAAATTATTAAAAGAAAAAGCACCATTGGTCATTTGTATCACCAATGATGTAGTAAAAAATTTCACAGCAAATGGATTAGTAGCACTAGGTGCCTCACCAGCCATGAGTGAGTTTCCAGCAGATTTAGAGGACTTATTAAAGTATGCTGGAGGATTATTGATTAACATTGGGACTTTAACGGATGATAATTGGAAGCTGTACCAAGAGGCATTAAAAATTGCTGAAAAATATAATGTCCCAGCAGTTTTAGATCCTGTAGCCTGTGGAGCAGGAGAATATAGAAAAAAAGTAGCAGATGATTTAATCAACAATTACAAACTAGCTGCGATTAGGGGGAATGCTGGAGAGATTGCTTCTTTAGTAGGTATAAATGTGGCATCTAAAGGAGTAGATAGTGCTGGTGTGGATAATATTGATGAGATTGCTCTAGCAGCCAACGCTAAGTTTCATATTCCAATAGTAGTGACTGGAGAAGTTGATGCGATTGCGGTTAATGGAGAAGTGGTAACGATTCATAATGGTAGTGCCATGATGCCAAAAGTTATTGGAACTGGATGCTTATTAGGTGCTGTAGTAGCAAGCTTTATCGGACTAGAAAAAGGTCAAGAATTGAAATCATTAGAAACAGCAATGTTGGTTTATAATATCGCTGGAGAAATGGCAGAAAAACGTCCAAATGGACATCTTCCTGGAACATTTAAAGTTGAATTTATAAATGCCTTATATGAGATTACAGATGAAGATGTAAAGGAATTAAAAAGAGTGAAGTAAGATGTTTCATAAAGAATTACTAAAACTATATTTTATTTGTGGAACGACTACTTGCCAAGGAAAAGATTTATATAGAGTCGTCGAGGAAGCCTTAAAAGGTGGTATAACCCTATTTCAATTCCGTGAAAAAGGTGAGGGAGCCTTAGAAGGTAAAGAAAAAGTCGAAGTAGCAATTAAACTCCAGGATCTTTGTAAAAAATACAATGTTCCGTTTATTGTTAATGATGATATTGAGTTAGCATTAGAAATAGACGCTGATGGCGTACATGTAGGACAAGATGACCTTGGAGTTGATGAAATTAGAAAATTGATGCCAGATAAAATAATTGGTCTTTCTATAAAAAACGAGAAAGAATTTCAACAGTCAAAAGTTGAATATGTAGATTATGTTGGTGTTGGTCCTGTATTTGATACCCAGTCAAAGGATGATGCTGGTGGCGCTATAGGCTATGAAGGACTTGAAGTCATGAGAAAGCTATTGCCACAAATGCCCTTAGTTGCAATTGGTGGGATACAGACGCAACATATTAAAGACATTATGAAGACCAATGTTGACGGCGTTTCAATCATTTCAGCAATATCGTATGCAAAAAATATAGAAAAAACTGTTCGGGAAATGAGTGAACAATAGATATCTATCCTTGGATTCTAAGTAAGTAGGATTTTCCTTTTTTAAAAAGCTATGTCCGGATTCATCTTGAATGGCTAATTCATCAAACAGGTCATTTGTTTTTTGCAAAAGAAAGATCTGCTGTCTTTGTGAGTGCAAGGCTATATTTCCAGTTCAATTTCTTGAACTAGTATAAAATGTGTGTTATAATAATCACATAATTAAATAATAAAGACATTTGGGGTGCTTTAGGCTGAGATGATACCCATTGAACCTGATACAGTTAATACTGGCGAAGGGAAATGTGAAATGTTTTTTTCGTATGTCGAAAAGAACGGTCTAATCTTGTAAGCTAAACTCTAATTCCTATCTGTAATTAGAGTTTTTTCTTTTACGAAACTGGATGAAGGTGATATAAAGCCTTTTGGTAGCTCACCTTGAGTGCCCCACTTTTCTTTAAAAAAGGAGTTTTTTATGTTGAAAAAATGGCAGTTAAAAGATGTTATCTTGCTTGCTTTCTTGTCTATCTTTTTTGGTGGGGTTTTCGTTGGTTCAGGATATGTGTATAATATTCTCAGCCTACTCTTAACACCTCTTGGTTTACAGGCTTTTGCCAATGAAATCCTCTTTGGACTCTGGTGTATGGCTGCGCCCATTGCTGCCATCTTTGTTCCGAGAGTCGGAAGTGCAACGATTGGAGAAGTGCTAGCTGCGCTTGCTGAAGTCCTTTATGGTAGCCAATTCGGTCTAGGTGCCCTTTTGTCTGGCTTGGTTCAAGGTTTGGGAAGTGAACTTGGTTTTATCGTAACCAAGAATCGCTATGAAAGTTGGCTCTCTCTAACTGCCAATAGTATTGGGATTACGCTTGTTAGCTTTATCTATGAATACATTAAGTTAGGTTACTATGCCTTTTCACTTCCGTTTGTCCTTTCCTTGCTTGTGGTACGTTTTATTTCTGTTTATTTCTTCTGTACCATCTTGGTTCGTGCCATTGTCAAACTCTATCATCAGTTTGCCGCTGGAGGAAAAGCATAGATGGGGCTGGAATTACGGGAGATTCAGTCCCCAATTTTTTCGGAACCGATTGATTTTACTTTTCATGAGCAATCCTTTACCTTGTTAGTTGGGAGTAGTGGGTCTGGAAAATCGAGCCTCTTTCAAGTTATTGCCCAAGTTAGTTCTCTTCCCTATAGTGGTCAAGTTTTGATAGATGAGAGCGAGGTCAGTCAGCTTTCTATCGTCGAACGTGTCCAGACGGTTGGTATTCTCTTTCAAAATCCCAATCATCAATTTACCATGGAGAACTTGTTTGAGGAGCTGATTTTTACCTTGGAGAATATAGGCTATCACCTTCAGGAAATTGATTCAAAAATAGCAGAGGTGGTTCGACAATGTCGCTGTGAGAAGATCTTGCACCGTCCCATCCATCACTTATCAGGTGGAGAAAAGCAAAAGGCTGCTTTGGCTGTTCTCTTTGCTATGAATCCTAAGGTCTATCTCTTAGATGAGCCCTTTGCTTCCATTGACCGCAAGAGTAGAATCGAGATATTGGAGATTCTAAAAGAGTTGACCTCTAATGGGAAGACAGTTATTTTGTGCGACCATGATTTATCTGATTATGAAGCCTATATCGACCATATGGTGGAGCTAAGAGACGGACAACTAAGGGAAGTGTTTCAAATCCCTACCTCTGAGATGACACAGGTTGCTTCAAAGGATGTTGCTTCTAGCCCAGAACTGTTCCATATGGATCGAACGACTTGTGAGCTGGATCATCGCCCCCTCTTTTCAATTGCGGATTTTACATTCTACCAAGGAATCTCCTGTATTTTGGGTGATAATGGTGTCGGGAAATCGACCCTCTTTCGGTCTATTCTTCAATTTCAAAAGTATAAGGGGCGCATTACCTGGAAGGGGACAGTCCTGAAAAAGAAAAAGAGTTTGTACCGTGACCTGACGGGTGTTGTTCAGGAAGCTGAGAAACAGTTTATCCGAGTCAGTCTGCGAGAGGAACTTCAAGTAGATGAACCTGATTCTGAAAGAAATCAGCGGATACTCCAAGCTTTACGATATTTTGATCTGGAGCAGGCACTCGATAAGAGTCCTTATCAATTAAGTGGTGGTCAGCAAAAGATTCTTCAGCTCTTGACCATCTTGACTAGTAAGGCATCTGTGATCTTGCTAGATGAACCTTTTGCAGGTTTGGATGATAGAGCTTGCCATTATTTTTGTCAGTGGATTGTGGAGGAGAGAAATCAAGGAAGAAGTTTTCTGATCATTAGCCATCGTTTAGATCCCTTGATCTCTGTGGTTGATTATTGGATTGAGATGACTAGTCAGGGTCTCAGTCATGTGAAAGCAGTGACAATTACCAAACCACTCATATCTCAGAGTAGCAATACCCAAGGGGAGGTGAGATAGTATGGTCAAAGTAGCAACTAAGACACCGATTATCAGTCTCTTCTTGCTGATTTTATCCTTGGAAACATCTTTCATTCCTTCGATTGCTCTGAATCTTTCGGTAGTCGCATTTTGTATTCTCTTTATGCTCTATTACCGTCGATTTAAAGTATTGGCTTGGATGATTCTGCTTGCCATTTTGCCATCCTTTGCCAACTACTGGGCAGTTCAGTTACATGGAGATGCTTCGCAGGCAGTCATGCTTGGAACGAGGGCCTTTGTGACCGTTTGTATTGGTCTTGTCTTTGTTTCCTCTATTTCCCTAAAAGAGCTTCTTTTGTACTTGGCTCAAAAGGGGTTATCACGCTCTTGGGCCTATGCCTTGATTGTGGTATTCAATTCCTTTCCCCTTATTCAGCAAGAAATCAAGTCCCTAAAAGAAGCTTGCCTATTACGTGGTCAAGAACTGCATTTTTGGTCGCCCTTGATTTACAGCAAGGTTCTGATGACAGTCTTTAGGTGGCGCCATCTTTACCTGAGAGCCCTGTCGGCGCATGGATATGACGAACATGCACAGTTGAAGAATAGCTATCGGACTTTTTATATTCCTAAAAAAACAAAATTAATCTACCTGCTTTTCTTTTTATTGCTTCAAACCAGTCTATTTTTATAAAGGAGTTATTATGGAATTTACAGATATTGCGATGGAATTATCCAAGGAAGCTTGGCAGGCTTCCTTTCATCATCCCTTTATTTTACAATTACAAGAGGGGAATTTAGAACCTGCCATTTTCCGCTATTACCTGATTCAGGATGCCTACTATCTGAAGGCCTTCTCAGAAATCTATCACCTTTTGGCTGATAAGACTTCAAACCAAGAGATGAAAAGACTCTTGAAACAAAATGCTCAGAGTCTAGTGGAGGGTGAGTTGTTTATCCGCCAACAATTTTTCAAGGAATTGGAAATCAGCGACCAAGAAATGGAGCAACATCCAATCGCTCCAACCTGCTATCATTACATTTCTCATATTTATAGGCAATTTGCAGAACCTAACTTAGCCATCGCTTTTGCAAGTTTGCTGCCTTGTCCTTGGTTATATCATGATATAGGCAAATCACTTAATCTTAAACCATCACCAAATCCTCTCTACCAACAATGGATTGAAACTTATATTACGGATGAGTTAGAGCAACAGATCAGAGAGGAGGGAGCGCTGGTCAATCAGCTCTATCGAGAAAGTGACGAGACAGACAAGAAAAAAATGCTAGATGCCTTCCACATCAGTGTTCATATGGAAGCCAAGTTTTGGGAAATGGCCTATCAACACCAGACATGGAAGAGCGATTTACAGTCTTTAGAAACAGGAGAAGAATAGAAACATGAGAAAGCACCAATTGCAAGTTCACAAATTAACCATTTTATCCATGATGATTGCCCTTGATGTAGTCCTTACGCCTATCTTTCGGATTGAGGGAATGGCACCGATGTCCAGTGTAGTCAATATTCTAGCAGGAATCATGATGGGACCTGTTTATGCCTTGGCTATGGCTACAGTGACAGCCTTTATCCGTATGACGACTCAAGGGATTCCGCCTTTAGCTCTCACAGGAGCGACTTTTGGAGCCCTCCTTGCAGGTCTCTTTTATAAGTATGGTCGAAAATTTCATTATTCCGCTCTAGGAGAGATTTTGGGAACAGGTATTATTGGTTCTATTGTTTCCTATCCTGTTATGGTACTCTTTACAGGATCGGCTGCTAAGCTTAGCTGGTTTATCTACACTCCTCGATTTTTCGGAGCAACCTTGATTGGTACAGCGATTTCCTTTATTGCCTTTCGATTTTTAATCAAGCAGGAATTCTTTAAAAAAGTGCAGGGATATTTCTTTGGTGAGAGGATAGACTGATGCAGGCATTTACAAATCCTTTCCCTCTTGGAACGACTTCCCTCATTCACTGCATTACCAATGAGATTTCTTGTGAGATATTGGCAAATGGGATTTTGGCTCTGGGATGTAAACCAGTTATGGCAGATGATCCCCGTGAGGTTCTTGATTTTACTAAGCAAAGCCAGACACTCTTCATCAATTTGGGGCATTTGTCAGCTGAGAAGGAAAAAGCTATCCGTATGGCAGCTTCGTATGCAGCTCAAGTTTCTCTCCCAATGGTAGTAGATGCGGTTGGTGTATCAGCGTCACCCATTCGTAAGGGACTAGTCAGAGATCTTTTAGAATACAAGCCCACAGTCCTTAAAGGAAATATGTCGGAAATTCGAAGTCTTGTTGGCTTAAAACACCATGGAGTTGGGGTCGATGCGAGTTCTAAAGACCAAGAAACTGAGGATTTACTTCAAGTCTTGAAAGACTGGTGTCAGACCTATACAGGTATGTCATTCTTAGTCACAGGCCCCCAGGACCTCATCGTTTCGAAGAATCAGGTCGCTGTACTGGGAAATGGCTGTGCAGAATTAGACTGGATAACAGGGACAGGAGATTTGGTTGGAGCCTTGACAGCTGTTTTTCTCAGCCAAGGAATGCCTGGCTTTGAAGCTTCCTGCTTAGCAGTCTCTTATCTCAATATCTCTGCTGAGAGAATAGTTGTTCAAGGGATGGGATTGGAAGATTTTCGTTACCAAGTACTCAATCAGCTTTCGCTCCTCAAAAGAGATGAAAACTGGCTAGATACTATCAAAGGAGAGGTTTATGAATAGAGAGGCGCTTAGACTGTATCTGGTAACCAATCGCTACCAAGATTCCGTGGAAAGCTTTCTTGAAAAGGTTGAGACGGCTTGCCGTTCAGGGGTTACCATAGTCCAATTGCGAGAAAAAAATATTACAACCAATCAATATTATCAACTGGCAAAAGAAGTCAAGGAAATAACAGATGCCTATCAGGTACCCTTGATAATCGATGATCGTTTGGATGTTTGTCTTGCGGTTGATGCTGCTGGTCTGCATATCGGAGACGATGAACTACCAGTTTCGGTTGCTCGACAAGTCTTGGGCCCTGAAAAAATTCTCGGTGTCACTGCTAAAACTGTAAAAAGAGCCCTCGAGGCAGAAGAAGGAGGTGCGGATTACTTAGGGACAGGAGCCATTTTCCCGACTACGACCAAGGAAAATGCACCCATCACCCTGATTTCAACCTTGAAAACAATTTGCCAAACGGTTGCCATTCCAGTAGTTGCTATTGGAGGCTTGACTTCAGAGAACATTGACCAGCTTATTGGCGCTGGCATAGCTGGAGTAGCTGTAGTGCGTGATTTGATGCAGGCAGAAGATATAGAGGCAAAAACGCAAGCCTTTTTAACAAAGTTGCATGACATTATTTCCTAACTAATACTCAATGAAAATCAAAGAGCAAACTAGGAAGCTAGTCGCGCAGGTTGCTCAAAGCCCTGCCTTGAGGTTTTAGATAAGACTGATGAAGTCAGCTCAAAACAGTGTTTTGAGGTTGCAGATGGAAGCTGACGTAGTTTGAAGAGATTTTCGAAGAGTATAAAAACTCTCTAATTCCCTTAAAGTGGGAACTAGAGAGTTTTTTCTTAATCTTTAAAGCTTGTATGGTTGACTGGGCCAGAACCATGACCAAGTTGAGGAGCATCTTGAATAGCTTTTGTGATAAAGGCCTTGGCCTTATCAACTGCCTGATAAAGGCTTTTTCCCTTGGCTAGTTCAGCCGTAATCACTGCAGCAAAGGTACACCCAGTACCATGGGTGTGACAGGTTTGAATTCTTGGGCTTTCCCAGACAAATTGCTCATCCTTGGTAAAGAGGAAATCCTTAGCACCGCCTTCGAGATGGCCACCTTTGATAACAACAGACTGAGGACCAAATTCTTTTAAAATCAGGCGACCGGCACGCTGCATGTCTTCGGGGTCATGGATTGAAAAACCAACAATCTCTTCTGCCTCAGGAAGATTTGGCGTAATAATCGTTGCTAGAGGTAGTAAGTTTGTTTTGAGATAGTCTCTAGCACTTGAGTCGATCAAGGCATCTCCGCTAGTCGCTACCATAACTGGATCTAAAACATAGGGACAATCCAGCTTTTTAAGATAGGGCTGGATGATTTCCATGATTTCGGTAGTTGCCAACATTCCAGTTTTTACAGCCTGAGGTGGAATATCAGAAAAGACACTGTCCAATTGGGCTTTCAACATTTGAGGAGAAACGTGCTCAATCAATTGAACGCCTCTGGTATTTTGAGCGACAAGACTGGTTACAACGGCCATTCCATAGACATCTCTCGCTTGGAATGACTTTAAATCAGCCATAATGCCAGCACCGCCACTAGGGTCAGTCCCTGCAATGGTCAAAGCAACGGGTAAATAAGTCATCTAAAACCTCCCAACCAACTGAAGTTTGTATTCTTAAGAACAAGCTGGTCTGTTTTAGAAAGGTAATAGAAGACTGCTAGTCCACATTATCATTTCCACTTCCATCAGCTAGCATTACCTAGATTGAGTCAAAGGGTCTAACAGTTGTTAATCTCAGCTTTACGCACCCCTAGTGGTTGTTTTCTTTTTTCTTTAGTATAGCATATTTTTATTGTTTATATAGTAATATTTGACTGCAAATCGTTTTTCAAATGATTAGAATTCTATTTTTTAAAGAAAAGATTGATTTTATAATTGACAAATGTAGATTTTAGGGGTATACTAATAACTGTAATTGACAAATGTAGATTTAGGAGGTGTGATTATGCAGATTTCAGATGCAGAATGGCAGGTCATGAAGATTATTTGGATGCAAGGAGAGCAGACCAGTACGGATTTAATCAGGGTTCTGGCTGAGCGGTTCGACTGGTCCAAGTCGACCATTCAGACTCTTTTGGCTCGTTTGGTTGAGAAAGAGTGTCTGACAAGGAAAAAAGAAGGCAAGTCCTTTGTTTATTCAGCTCTTTTAACTTTGGACCAAAGTCGGGATTTACTTGTCCAAGATATCAAGGACAAGGTTTGTTCTCGTAGGATTAAGAACTTGTTGGCTGATTTGATTGCTGAATGTGATTTTACTCAGGCCGACTTGGAAGACTTGGAAGCTGTGATTTCTGAGAAGAAATCAAACGCTGTGACAGAAGTAAAATGTAATTGTATGTAAAGGAGACGTCATGTTAAATAGTATTGTAACCATTGTTTGTATTGCCCTTATCGCGTTTATCTTGTTTTGGTTTTTCAAAAAGCCTGAAAAATCTGGACAAAAGGCCCAGCAAAAAAAGGGCTACCAAGAGATTCGAGTGGAGGTCATGGGAGGCTATACGCCTGAGTTGATTATCCTCAAGAAATCAGTGCCAGCTCGCATTGTCTTTGACCGTAAGGATCCTTCACCCTGTCTGGACCAAATTGTCTTTCCAGATTTTGGTGTACATGCAGACCTACCTATGGGTGAAGAGTATGTAGTGGAAATCACGCCTGAGCAGGTTGGAGAGTATGGTTTCTCTTGTGGCATGAATATGATGCACGGTAAGATGATTGTAGAATAGGAGAATGATATGACTGAAATTGTAAAAGCAAGTCTTGAAAATGGTGTTCAAAAAATCCGTATCACGGCAGACAAAGGCTATCATCCAGCCCACATTCAACTGCAAAAAGGAGTTCCTGCTGAGATTACCTTTCACCGTGTGACACCTTCAAACTGTTATAAGGAAATTCTGTTTGAAGAAGAAGGCATCTTAGAACCAATCGGCGTAGATGAGGAGAAAGTCATTCGTTTTACACCTCAAGAATTAGGCCAACATGAATTTTCTTGTGGCATGAAGATGCAAAAGGGGAGTTATACCGTAGTTGAGAAGACTCGAAAATCTCTATCCCTTTTACAGCGTTTTTGGATTACTAGTATCTTTACTGTGCCTCTTGTGATTCTCATGATTGGGATGTCGACAGGAGGAATTAGTCACCAAGTCATGCGTTGGGGCACCTTTTTAGCCACAACACCGATTATGCTAGTAGCAGGTGGTCCTTATATCCAAAGTGCTTGGGCTAGTTTTAAAAAGCACAATGCCAACATGGATACCTTGGTTGCTCTGGGAACCCTAGTGGCCTATTTCTATAGCTTAGTTGCCCTCTTCGCTGATCTCCCCGTTTACTTTGAAAGTGCTGCATTTATCTTCTTCTTCGTTCTTATGGGAGCTGTTTTTGAGGAGAAAATGCGGAAAAATACTTCCCAAGCTGTGGAGAAATTACTTGACTTGCAGGCTAAAACTGCAGAAGTCTTGCGTGAGGATAACTATGTTCAAGTCCCTTTGGAGCAAGTCAAGGTAGGTGACCTGATTCGAGTGCGTCCCGGTGAAAAGATTGCGGTTGATGGTGTCGTAGTAGAAGGTATCTCTAGTATTGATGAGTCTATGGTGACAGGTGAGAGTCTGCCTGTGGACAAGACAGTTGGAGATACCGTCATTGGTTCAACCATCAATAATAGTGGAACACTTGTTTTTAGAGCAGAAAAAGTTGGTTCAGAGACTGTTTTGGCTCAGATTGTAGACTTTGTGAAGAAAGCTCAAACCAGTCGTGCACCGATTCAGGATTTGACGGATAAAATTTCAGGCATTTTTGTCCCAGCAGTTGTCATTTTAGGGATTGTGACCTTTTGGGTTTGGTTTGTCTTGCTCAGGGATAGTGTAGTCGTGCTTGGAGCGAGTTTTGTCTCTTCTCTTCTCTATGGGGTGGCTGTTTTGATTATTGCCTGTCCTTGTGCCTTGGGTCTTGCAACACCGACAGCCCTTATGGTGGGGACAGGACGCAGTGCCAAGATGGGAGTTCTCCTCAAAAATGGAATGGTTCTACAGGAAATCCAGAAAGTCCAAACTCTTGTCTTTGATAAAACAGGGACCTTGACGGAAGGAAAACCTGTGGTCACAGATATCATCGGCGACGAAGTAGAAGTGCTTGGATTGGCAGCCTCCTTGGAAGAAGCTTCCCAACACCCATTGGCTGAGGCCGTTGTGAAACGAGCGACTGAAACTGGACTTGAGTTTCAAACTGTTGAAAATTTCCAAGCCTTGCACGGAAGAGGTGTTTCAGGGAAAATCAATGGAAAACAAGTTTTACTTGGAAATGCTAAAATGCTGGATGGCATGGATATTTCTAGCACTTATCAAGATAAACTAGAAGAACTGGAAAAAGAAGCTAAGACAGTTGTGTTTTTGGCTGTTGACAATGAAATCAAAGGCTTGCTTGCTTTGCAAGATATTCCCAAGGAAAATGCTAAGCTAGCCATCAGTCAGTTGAAAAAGCGTGGCCTTAAAACAGTCATGCTGACAGGAGATAATGCAGGTGTAGCGCGTGCTATTGCAGATCAAATCGGAATCGAAGAGGTCATTGCAGGTGTCTTGCCAGAAGAAAAAGCCCATGAAATCCATAAACTACAAGTGGCTGGCAAAGTAGCCTTTGTTGGGGACGGTATCAATGATGCTCCTGCCCTCAGTGTAGCAGATGTGGGAATTGCTATGGGAGCTGGAACAGATATCGCTATCGAGTCAGCAGATTTAGTGTTGACAACCAATAACCTCTTAGGAGTGGTGCGTGCCTTTGATATGAGTAAGAAAACTTTTCATCGTATTCTGCTCAATCTTTTCTGGGCCTTTATTTACAATGTTGTCGGAATTCCGATAGCAGCAGGAGTCTTTTCAGGTGTTGGACTGGCCCTCAACCCAGAACTGGCAGGTCTAGCCATGGCCTTTAGTTCTGTATCCGTTCTGACCAGTTCCCTTCTCTTAAACTTTACTAAAATAGACTAAAAGTAATGACTAGATTTCTTTGTTATAAAACAGGAATGGCAGCATTTTCAAAACTGTATTAGAATAGAGAATAGAGAGTTTTGAGCAGATTTTTAGAAAAGTCAAGATAAATATGATACAGTGGAATAGTAAAAGTTTGGAGAACGTTTCCAATTCTATGTAATCGTATTCTCCAAGCCTAAAAAAATTGAAGGAGAGTTATCACTATGACTCAAGGGAAAATTACTGCATCTGCAGCAATGCTTAACGTATTGAAAACATGGGGCGTAGACACAATCTACGGTATCCCATCAGGAACACTCAGCTCATTGATGGACGCTTTGGCTGAAGACAAAGATATCCGCTTCTTGCAAGTTCGCCACGAAGAAACAGGTGCTCTTGCAGCGGTTATGCAAGCTAAATTCGGCGGCTCAATCGGGGTTGCAGTTGGTTCAGGTGGTCCAGGTGCGACTCACTTGATTAACGGTGTTTACGATGCAGCTATGGATAACACTCCATTCCTAGCAATCCTTGGATCACGTCCAGTTAACGAACTCAACATGGATGCTTTCCAAGAATTGAACCAAAACCCAATGTACAACGGTATCGCTGTATATAACAAACGTGTAGCTTACGCTGAGCAATTGCCAAAAGTAATTGACGAAGCTTGCCGTGCTGCAGTTTCTAAAAAAGGTCCAGCTGTTGTTGAAATCCCAGTAAACTTCGGTTTCCAAGAAATCGACGAAAACTCATACTACGGTTCAGGTTCATACGAGCGTTCATTTATCGCTCCTGCTATGAACGAAGTTGAAATCGATAAAGCTGTTGAAATCTTGAACAATGCTGAACGTCCAGTTATTTATGCTGGTTACGGTGGTGTTAAAGCTGGTGAAGTGATTACTGAATTGTCACGTAAAATCAAAGCACCAATCATCACAACTGGTAAAAACTTTGAAGCTTTCGAATGGAACTATGAAGGTTTGACAGGTTCTGCTTACCGTGTTGGTTGGAAACCAGCCAACGAAGTGGTCTTTGAAGCAGACACAGTTCTTTTCCTTGGTTCAAACTTCCCATTTGCTGAAGTTTACGAAGCATTCAAGAATACTGAAAAATTCATCCAAGTGGATATCGACCCTTACAAACTTGGTAAACGTCACGCCCTTGACGCTTCAATCCTTGGTGACGCAGGTCAAGCAGCTAAAGCTATCCTTGACAAAGTGAACCCAGTTGAATCTACTCCATGGTGGCGTGCAAACGTTAAGAACAACCAAAACTGGCGTGATTACATGAACAAAATCGAAGGTAAAACTGAGGGTGAATTGCAATTGTATCAAGTTTACAATGCAATCAACAAACATGCTGATCAAGACGCTATCTACTCAATCGACGTAGGTGACACTACTCAAACATCTACTCGTCACCTTCACATGACACCTAAGAACATGTGGCGTACATCTCCACTCTTTGCGACAATGGGTATTGCCCTTCCTGGTGGTATCGCTGCTAAGAAAGATAATCCAGATCGCCAAGTATGGAACATCATGGGTGACGGTGCATTCAACATGTGCTACCCAGACGTTATCACAAACGTTCAATACGACCTTCCAGTTATCAACGTTGTCTTCTCAAATGGTAAATATGCCTTCATCAAGGACAAATACGAAGACACAAACAAACACTTGTTTGGTTGTGACTTCCCTAATGCTGACTATGCGAAAATCGCTGAAGCTCAAGGAGCTGTTGGATTTACAGTTGACCGTATCGAAGACATCGATGCAGTTGTTGCAGAAGCTGTTAAATTGAACAAAGAAGGTAAAACTGTTGTTATCGATGCTCGCATCACTCCACACCGTCCACTTCCAGTAGAAGTACTTGAGTTGGATCCAAAACAACACTCAGAAGAAGCTATCAAAGCCTTTAAGGAAAAATACGAAGCAGAAGAACTCGTACCATTCCGCCTCTTCTTGGAAGAAGAAGGGTTGCAATCACGCGCAATTAAATAATTCCTTCGTGGAACTTAAAAAGATCGGAGCAATCCGATCTTTTTATGGAGGATAGTAAATGAATTTAAATCAATTAGATATCATCGTCTCAAATGTTCCTCAAGTCTGTGCTGACTTGGAGCGTATTTTGGATAAAAAAGCTGATTATGTTGACGATGGTTTTGCTCAGTTTACGATTGGCAGTCACTGTCTGATGTTGTCCCAAAATCATTTGGTTCCTTTGGGAAACTTTCAGTCAGGAATCATTATTCATATCGAGGTTGAGGATGTAGACCAGAACTACCAACGGTTGAAAGAGCTTGGTATCGAGATTTTAAACGGTCCAACTGTAACCGATTGGGGAACAGAATCCTTGCTTGTAAAAGGTCCTGCTGGTCTAGTGCTTGATTTTTATCGTATGAAATAAGGAGCTCAGTCATTTGACGTTAACCTTAGCTATTTTTAAAACAGAAATTGAGAATAGGAACTATTGAAAGATCGGAGCAATCCGGTCTTTTTAATATAAAGCAATTGCATATAAATAATTGACAACGCTTTCTTGAAATCTTATAATAAAAATATAACAGCAGAAAATAAGACTGATATGGAAAGGAGAAATATGATTAAACAGCTGTAGTAAGTGAATTTTCTTAATTCGTTAGGAGGAAAGAGATGCAAAAAAAGGATGTTTATCTAATCTGTGTGACCATGATTATCTGTTCAATTATTATAGGTTTGATTGTAGGAAATTTTATTTTGCACGGTCTTGAAGATATTGCTGACATAATTAACTACGGCTTGCTGATAATCAATCAAACTATCAATCAATCTATCCATTGATTGACAAGAGCTATTCATTTTTACATTTTATGGATCAAACAGATCGGAGCAATCCGGTCTGTTTCTTATTACAAGACTGTGATAGTTTACATTTTTATAACAAAAGTCTTAAAGTCTTGCTTGTTTTTGTATTAAATTATAAAATAGAAAGTATAAAAGAATAAAAGAGGTTTTGAAAATGTCTGAAAAACAAATGAAAGTGTTGGGCTGGGCAGCGACATTTATGTCTGTTATGATGTATGTGTCATATTTCCCACAAATCATGAATAATCTTGCCGGTCAAAAAGGCAACTTCATTCAACCCCTAGTCGCAGCTATCAACTGTAGTCTCTGGGTTTACTATGGTCTTTTCAAGAAGGAAAGAGATATTCCACTTGCAGCTGCTAATGCACCAGGTATCGTTTTTGGTTTAGTAACGGCTATCACAGCTTTGATTTAAAAAGAAGACTGGTTTCAGTCTTTTTATTTTATGAAAATAGATGCTTCATTAAAGTAATTTTTGAATGAGAGTTGAGGGAAAAACTTCAGTTACAGCTAGCTTTACGAGAATCTTTTATGTTCGTCTCTATCAAAGAAAAAAGTATATCGTTACTATTTTTATAAAATCTTCTCCCTACTTTATAAGATGTTAAAAAGAGTTCAATTCGAACTCTTTTTTTGCTATAATGAAGGAAGAAAAATCAGACAGGAGATCAAGATGTCAGAACCATTATTTTTACAATCAGTTATGCAGGAAAAAATCTGGGGGGGAACCAAGCTACGTGATGAGTTTGGCTACGACATCCCAAGTGAAAAAATCGGAGAATATTGGGCCATCTCAGCTCATCCAAATGGAGTCTCTAAAGTTGCCAATGGTCGTTTCGAGGGAACAAACCTGGCTACTTTATATGCAGAGCACCGTGAATTGTTTGGTAATCGTCCTGAGCCTGTATTTCCACTCTTGACCAAGATTCTTGATGCCAACGACTGGCTCAGTGTCCAAGTTCACCCAGACGATACTTACGGACTCGAGCATGAAGGCGAACTCGGAAAAACAGAGTGCTGGTACATCATTGCAGCGGATGAAGGTTCAGAGATTATCTACGGGCATAATGCCAAGTCAAAAGAAGAACTCCGTCAGCAAATAGAGGATAAGAACTGGGATGATTTGTTGACCAAAGTACCTGTTAAGGCTGGAGATTTCTTCTATGTACCAAGTGGCACCATGCATGCTATTGGTGCGGGCATCTTGATTCTTGAAACTCAACAATCTAGTGACACAACCTACCGTGTCTATGACTTTGACCGTAAGGATGATAATGGTAAATTGCGTGAACTTCACCTTGAAAAATCCATTGATGTCTTGAACATTGGTGAGCCTGCAAATAGCCGTCCTGTAACTGTTAAAGCAGATGATTTGCGTTCCACTCTCCTTGTATCCAATGATTTCTTTGCAGTTTACAAGTGGGAAATTACTGGAGAAGTTGACTTTGAAAAGACAGCTGACTACAGCTTGTTGAGTGTCTTAGCTGGTCAAGGTCAACTGACTGTTGACGGAAAAAACTATCCAATCCAAAAAGGCAGCCACTTTATCCTACCAAGTGATGTTGAAGCTTGGACTCTGGAAGGGCAAGATTTGGAATTGATTGTTAGCCATCCATAAAAAAGAAAGGGCCTGAGTTTACTACTCAAGTCCTTTTTGATTACATAAATTGGGCGATGAAGACCACGATGATGATGATTGGAATGATGAAACGAAGAAGGAAGAGCCAGACTTGGAAAAGTCCTTGTTTCCATGCTTTTTCATCAAGATGGAGTTCCTCCATAGCAAGAGCCTTCTTGAAGATGTAGCCTGTAAAAAGTGAAAGGCAGAGAGCTCCAAATGGCATGAGGAGATTGGAAACCAAGAAGTCCATAGCGTCAAAGAAGGTCTTCCCAAAGATGTGAGCATCCGCCATAACACCGTAAGATAGGGCTGAAGGAATGCCAAAGACAAAGGTCAAAATTCCTAAAATCACACTCCATTTAGCACGCTTGCTGTTGTCTTGATTGGTGATATTGCCCACATTGATTTCCAGCATCACGACAGAAGAAGTGACCGTTGCAAAGAGGAAGAGCAAGAGGAAGAGGATGTAGAAAATGGTTCCAAAAGGCATCTTGTCAAAGAGTTGAGGCAAGACGATAAAGAGCAGGCTTGGTCCCCCTTCAGACTGGATGTTGAAGGCTGACATGGCTGGGAAAATGGCTAGCCCTGCCATGATGGATACCGAGATGTTCATGGCTACGATGGAGATTCCTGATTGAACCAGATTGGTTTTCTTGTCCAAGTAGGAAGCATAGGTCAGCATGGCTGTAACCCCTAGTGAGAGGGCAAAGAAAGATTGTCCCAGAGCATAGAGGAGACCAGCACTAGTCAGCTTAGAGAAGTCTGGTTTGAGGAAGTAAAGAACCCCTTCCATGGCATTTGGCAAGCTGAGAGAACGACCGATGATGACAACAAAGATGATAAAGAGCAGGGGCATCATGACTTTCGAAGCTCTTTCAATCCCTTTTTGAACCCCACGTGATACAATAAAGATATTCAATAGGATAAAGGCAGCTTGAGCTCCAAGGGCAATGGCTGGATTTGAAATGATTGAAGTAAATAACTGAGCATAATCACTCGTCCCAGCAAGCTGGAACAATTTCCCAAACTCAATACCCAGATAGACTAAAATCCATCCTCCAATAACACTATAGAAAGAGAGAAGGATAAAGAGGGCAAAGGCACCAATCCAACCGATAAAGTTGTACTTACTATTGTTACCAAGTTTTCCAAAGGTTTTGATAGCTGAAACACCAGCACTTCGGCCGAGGGCAAACTCAGCAAGCAGTAGGGGGAAACCGATTAAAATAGTGGAGATGAGAAAGACCAGTAAAAAGCCTCCTCCACCGTTAGCAGCAGTCATATAGGGAAACTTCCAAACGGCACCAAGTCCGATGGCTGAACCAGCAGATGCTAGGATAAAGCCCAGTTTAGAACCCCATTGCGATTTTTCAGACATAGTTAAACTCCTAAAATTAGTATTACAAAAGAAAAAGCTACTGCCCTTGGCAAATAGCCTCATCAGTACTCAAGATGAGCTTTTCTTTTGATTGATAGACTTGACTATCCTATCATGTTTTCTAAGGTCTGTCAAGAAAACCCTTTTCATGTTATGATAAAGTAAAAAATTTCGCAAAAACGCTTGACTCTGACCTAAGGGAAGGGGTTATACTATCATTGTAAGGAGAAAATTATGTACCATATAAAAGAAGCTGCTCAGCTTTCGGGCGTCTCTGTCAAGACCCTGCATCACTACGATAAGATAGGACTCTTAGTTCCTTTAAAGTCGGACAACGGCTATCGAACCTACAGTCAGGAGGATTTGGAACGGCTGCAGGTCATTCTGTATTACAAATATCTAGGTTTTTCTTTGGAAAAAATAGCAGCGCTATTAAAGGAAGAAAGGACAAATTTATTGCCCCATCTAACCAGGCAGTTGGACTATTTGACTCGAGAAAGGGAACGTCTGGATACCTTAATTTCAACCTTGCAAAAAACCATTCAAGAACAAAAAGGAGAAAGAGAAATGAGCATTCAAGAGAAATTTGCTGGATTTAACTACCAAGACCATCAAAAATACCACCAAGAGGCGGTAGAGAAATATGGACAAGAAGTCATGGATCAAGCGCTGGAGCGCCAAAAAGGTCAAGAAGAAGAGGCTACAGCTGTCTTTAACCAAGTTTTTCAAGCTTTGGCACAAAATCTTCAAGCTGGTCTACCTGTAACAGCAACCGAAAATCAAGAAGAAGCTGCTAAACTCTTGCAAGCCATCCGTACTTATGGATTTGATTGCTCTATTGAAGTATTCGGTCATATCGGTAAAGGCTACGTCTACAACCCAGAGTTTAAGGAAAACATTGACAAATTTGGAACTGGAACTGCCCAGTACACATCAGATGTTATTGCTCACTATGTCCAAACTCAGACAAAATAAAATCGGAGGAGTAATCTTCCGATTTTTACTAAATTCAAGTACTACTTGCTTAATAATTTTTCTACTACATTTAGTTTTCGCATGGTCAAATCTACATTAAAAAGCTTTTCAAGATAGTTAGTACTGAGCTTTTTTCGTTTTGCAGTTCTAGGGAGATAGAGGTAGAGACAGTAGTTACCGACACAAATTTCTTCTTCACCGTAATCCATTTTTAATTTTTCTAAAGGGAGACTTTGAATAGGTTCTTGATAAAAAATCACGTGTATACGGTCATAAAGATAGTGTTCTCCAAACGGATTTTCTTGGACAATTTTTGTAAAATCACTTTTGGTCTTGATTACCATTTTTAAATCAGCACCAATATTTTCCTTTATTAGAGTATGAACCTGTTCTCGTATTGTTTCTAAATCTAAGTCACTTTCAAGAATGATATTCCCACTTTGAATATAAGTTCGAACTTGTTGAAAACCAGCTTCTGTCAAGATGTCTACTAGATAAGACATTTTAGGGATAGCATTTTTCCCATTAGGAGTCACTCCCCTTAGCAAGATAATATGTTCCAAAGGACTTCCTTTCTTTTGAGGTGGATTGTTCCATTTAGTACTGTATATTTAGATTGGGTTTGATCCCGCCACCCAGCCGGTGCAGAGGGCAGAAGTGATGTTAAAGCCCCCCGTGTGGGCATTGATATCTAGTACCTCGCCAGCAAAGTGGAGTCCAGGTACCAGCTTACTTTCTAGAGTTTTGGGATTGATTTCCTTGAGACTGACACCACCTTTGGTGACAAAGGACTTGGCAAGAGACATTTTACCAGTTACAGGAATTTTAAGTCCTTTAATGGACTGGACAAGTTGTTCTTGTTCCTTTTCAGTCAACTGTTTGACCTTGTCAGGATAGCCTTGCACAAAAAATTCTGCCAAGCGCTCAGGTAATAAAGTTTTTAAAGCATTTTTCAAGGATTTTTCACGGTTTTCTTCGAGAAATACAACCAAGTCCTTTTCAGAAAGTTGAGGCAAAACATCCAGTGAGAGAATTTCCCCACCCTTGACAAAACTAGACATACGCAGAGCAGCAGGACCGGATAAACCAAAGTGGGTAAAAAGCAGATCGTGCGTGATGACATGCTTGCCATAGCTTAGGGTCACATCATCCAAAGAAATCCCTTGTAAGACCTTGTGTGGAAAATCTGTCAACAAAGGACTTTCAGCGGCCTCAAGTTCGGTAATGGTATGCTTAAAATGACGGGCAATCTCGTGACCAAAACCAGTTGAGCCAGTGGAAGGATAGGATTTTCCACCAGTTGTGACAATCAGTTTATCACAAGTGAAGATTTGGTCAGCTGATTTAAGAACAAATTGGTCATCCACCTTCTTAACCGAAACAATCTCGGTTTGAGTAGCAACTTGACCACCTAGCTCAGTGATTTTCTTTTCCAAGGCTTCGATAATAGTCCGAGACTTGTCACTAGTAGGAAAGACGCGCCCGTGGTCCTCGACCTTAAGTTTGACCCCATTTTCCGTAAAAAAGTTGATGATATCATGGTTATCAAATTGGGAGAAGACACTGTAAAGAAAGCGCCCATTTCCAGGGATGCCAGCTAGCAGGTCGTCCAAGCTACCATTATTGGTTACATTGCAACGTCCACCACCAGTCCCAGCTAATTTTTTTCCAAGTTTGCGATTTTTTTCGATGAGGAGGGTTTTCTGTCCATAAAAGCTACTGGAAATCGTAGCCATCATACCAGCAGGTCCTCCACCGATGACAATAGTATCAAAATGTTTCATAGCTCTATTGTACCACAAAAAAACAAGAGATGATGGTCACCTCTTGTCAAGAATGGAACTAATCAATTTCATATCCCATCAGCAAACCACCATCTTCTGCATAGAAACTGCAGAGACCAGATGTTGGGAGAATTTTAATATCCGCCTGTGGGAAATTTTCACGGATTCGGTCTGAAAGCTGTTGGCAACATTTCTCGTTATTGCGTTGAGCCATGACAATACGACCACCAGCATATCCTGCTTTTACTAACTCCTCATAGGCTGCTTGAACTGATTTCTTTGCCCCTCGTGCTTTTTGTAGTAATTCAAGGGTTCCAGTTTCACTAGCTTCTCCAACCATACGGATGTTGAGAAGACCAACGACCGTACCGATAAGCTTGCTCAAACGGCCGTTCTTCACCAAGTTATCGACCTTTGCTAGAACAAAAAGTAACTTGGTTTTTTCTTGATAGGCAGTGATAGCTTCAACCACTTCTTCAAAAGACAAGCCCTGGTCAATCAAGTCATTCAATTTTTCTACGAGCAAGTCAACTTCCCCGCCAGCAGACAAACTATCAATCACATGAATCTTAGTATCAGGATGTTCTTCCAGATAAATATTCTTTGCTAGTTGAGCACTATTGTGACTGCCAGAAAGAGTACCTGTGATGGTTACTAGGAAAATGTTTTTGGCACCTTCAAATGCTCGCAAATAGTCATCTGGGCTTGGACAAGCTGATTTTGAAGCTTCTGCTGTTGCATACATGGTTTCCATCATTTGGTCAATGTCAAGACTAGCATCATCAACAAAGACCTGATCAGCTACTTGAATGGTTAAGGGAACACTTACAAAGGTTGTGTCAATAGCTGGTCTTGCCAGCTGACGATAATCACAACCAGAGTCAGCAATAATCTTCCAAGTCATAGAAATTCTCCATCTTTGTCAGTTATACATTGACAAAGGTTCTGTCTTTTTTTACAATTATATCATGAAAACCCTTGAAACAAAAGCCTCATCCGTCTGTTGTGACAAGTAGAAAGAAAATGTTATGTCTGAACGTAGAATCTCTGAAAAATCTCTTGAAAATCTCAGAAAATCAAACCAAGAATCCAATTTATTAACCAGAGAAGCCATCGAAACAGCCCTCTTGCAACTTTTGGAAAAAAAGGACTTGACCAAGATTAGTATTTCTGAATTGGTCAAACGTGCAGGAGTTTCGCGTGCAGCCTTTTATCGCAATTATGATTCCAAAGAGGAGATTTTAGAAAGCGTCTTTAAACGAACTGTCCATAATATCATGGAGCAGCTGCATCATTACGATCTAAAGACAGACCTTTATCTGGTCTGGGTTCACCTTTTCCGGGAGGCAAGAAAGGAAGCCAGAGTGATTCAATTGGCCTTGGATTACCATCTGGAAAAAATCTTTGTCCAAGCCATGCAAGAATTTTTAGAAAAATACCATGGGAAATCAAAAGGTGTCAGCTCTTATCTTCATTCCTTCTGGAGCTCGGCCATCGTCTCTGTCCTTCTAAAATGGATCAAGGATGGCATGAAGGTACCTGCTGAAAAGATTGCGGATTTACGGTTACCATTTTTTAAAAAATAGAGAAAAAGGAGAAGAGATATGACTGAAAAAAGACTGGCCTGGGATGAGTATTTTGCAGCCCAAGCCCTACTAATTGCCAATCGTTCCACTTGTAAACGTGCCAAAGTGGGTGCGATTCTGGTAAAAGATAATAAAGTTATTTCCACTGGTTACAATGGTTCGGTGTCAGGAACCGAGCATTGTATTGACCACGAATGTCTGGTCATTGAAGGCCACTGTGTTCGCACCCTTCACGCTGAGGTCAATGCTATCCTGCAAGGTGCAGAACGTGGTGTTCCCAAAGGTTTTACAGCCTATGTGACCCATTTTCCTTGTCTGAACTGTACAAAACAATTGCTGCAGGTTGGTTGCAAGCGCGTGGTTTATATCAATCAGTACCGAATGGATGACTACGCCCAATACCTTTATCAAGAAAAAGGGACAGAATTAACCCATTTACCACTTGAGACAGTACAAGTAGCTCTAAAAGAGGCAGATTTAATGTAAAAATTATCAAAAATAAATGGTTTAGAAAGATTTTTAAACCGTTTTTTGGTATAATAAGAAGAATAAATTGAAAGAAGGAATTCCAAAAATGGGAAAAATTGAAGTTATTAATCACCCGCTGATTCAACACAAATTGTCAATCTTGCGTCGTACAGATACTTCTACAAAAGCTTTTCGTGAGCTAGTAGATGAGATTGCAATGTTGATGGGGTATGAAGTACTTCGTGATCTTCCACTAGAAGATGTGGAAATCGAAACACCAATTACAAAAACAGTTCAAAAACAATTGGCAGGTAAGAAATTGGCCATCGTTCCAATCTTGCGCGCAGGTATCGGGATGGTTGATGGGCTCTTGAGCTTGGTTCCAGCTGCTAAAGTTGGTCACATCGGTATGTACCGTGATGAAGAAACACTTCAACCAGTTGAATACTTGGTGAAATTGCCTGAGGACATTGACCAACGTCAAATTTTTGTAGTAGACCCAATGTTGGCAACAGGTGGTTCAGCAATCTTGGCCGTTGATTCGCTTAAAAAACGTGGCGCATCAAATATCAAATTTGTCTGCCTTGTATCTGCTCCAGAAGGTGTAAAAGCCCTTCAAGAAGCTCATCCAGATGTAGAAATCTTTACAGCAGCCTTGGATGAACGCTTAAACGAACACGGTTATATCGTTCCAGGTCTTGGAGATGCTGGGGATCGCTTGTTCGGTACAAAATAAAATTAAAAAGAGATTGACTTGGAAAAGGATTTCCAGTCGTGAAAGGGGGTTGGATTTTTGTTTCTGTCTAATGAAAACAGAGCAAAAATTTGACCTTTTTTGACCAAGATATTATAATAGTCTTATCTTCAGTCATTTGACCAACAAAAATAAAACTCAAAAGGAGAAATGAATGATTCCTGTAGTTATTGAACAAACAAGCCGTGGAGAACGTTCTTACGATATTTACTCACGTCTTCTCAAAGACCGCATCATTATGCTGACAGGTCCAGTTGAAGACAATATGGCTAACTCTGTTATTGCCCAATTGCTTTTTTTAGATGCCCAAGATAGTACAAAAGATATTTACCTTTATGTCAATACACCTGGGGGTTCTGTTTCAGCTGGTTTGGCAATCGTAGATACCATGAACTTTATCAAAGCGGATGTCCAAACCATCGTTATGGGGATGGCTGCATCTATGGGTACTGTCATCGCATCAAGTGGAGCAAAGGGCAAACGTTTCATGCTTCCAAATGCTGAGTACATGATCCACCAACCAATGGGTGGTACAGGTGGTGGTACTCAACAAACTGATATGGCGATCGCTGCAGAACACTTGCTTAAAACTCGTAATACCTTGGAAAAAATCTTGGCTGAAAATTCAGGTCAGTCAATCGAGAAAGTCCACGCAGATGCAGAACGCGATAACTGGATGAGTGCTCAAGAAACACTTGAATATGGCTTTATTGATGAAATCATGGCCAACAATTCATTGAACTAATGTTGATAGAAGGCAAACTCGACTGGGTTTGCTTTTTTTGGTATAATAGGGGGAGATTTCTTAGAAAGAGGATTTATCATGTTTGAAAAAGTCAATCGATCTGGCTTGATTATCTATCTTTACTATAATCGTGATGCCAAAAAACTGCAGGATTATGGAGATATTACCTATCATTCCAAGAAACATCGTTACTTACAACTCTATGTTCCAACTCAAGAAGTGGAGCAATTGGTCGGGCGCTTGAGCAAGGAAAAGTTTATCAAAAAAGTCAGAGTTTGTCATATCCAAGAGCTGGAAACACCCTTTGTGGGCAACCTTTACCGAGAAGAAAACGTTATCAGATAAAAATTTAAAGAAAAGTGTTGACAATTTTCTGATAATTCGGTATATTCTTAACAGACTATTTAAGAAATAAGGAGACAAAAAAGATGAAGAAAAAATTTGCCCTATCCTTTGTGGCGCTTGCAAGTGTAGCACTTCTTGCAGCCTGTGGAGAAGTGAAGTCTGGAGCAGTTAACACTGCTGGTAACTCAGTAGAGGAAAAGACAATTAAAATCGGATTTAACTTCGAAGAAACTGGTGCCGTAGCTGCCTACGGAACATCTGAACAAAAAGGTGCCCAATTGGCTGTTGACGAAATCAATGCCGCAGGTGGTATCGATGGAAAACAAATCGAAGTAGTCGATAAAGATAACAAGTCTGAAACAGCAGAGGCTGCTTCAGTAACAACTAACCTTGTAACTCAATCTAAAGTATCAGCAATCGTAGGACCTGCGACATCTGGTGCAACTGCAGCTGCGGTAGCGAATGCTACAAAAGCAGGTGTTCCATTGATCTCACCAAGTGCGACTCAAGATGGATTGACTAAAGGTCAAGATTACCTCTTTATCGGAACTTTCCAAGATAGCTTCCAAGGAAAAATTATCTCAAACTATGTTTCTGAAAAATTAAATGCTAAGAAAGTTGTTCTTTACACTGATAATGCCAGCGACTATGCTAAAGGTATTGCCAAAGCCTTCCGCGAATCATACAAAGGTGAAATCGTTGCAGATGAAACTTTCGTAGCAGGTGACACAGACTTCCAAGCAGCCCTTACAAAAATGAAAGGGAAAGACTTTGATGCTATCATCGTCCCTGGTTACTACACTGAAGCTGGTAAAATTGTAAACCAAGCGCGTGGTATGGGAATTGACAAACCAATCGTTGGTGGTGATGGATTCAACGGTGAAGAGTTTGTACAACAAGCAACTGCTGAAAAAGCATCAAACATCTACTTTATCTCAGGCTTCTCAACTACTGTAGAAGTTTCAGCTAAAGCAAAAGCCTTCCTTGACGCATACCGTGCTAAGTACAATGAAGAGCCTTCAACATTTGCAGCCTTGGCTTATGACTCAGTTCACCTTGTAGCAAATGCAGCAAAAGGTGCTAAAAACTCAGGTGAAATCAAGGATAACCTTGCTAAAACAAAAGACTTTGAAGGTGTAACTGGTCAAACAAGCTTCGATGCAGACCACAACACAGTCAAAACTGCTTACATGATGACCATGAACAATGGTAAGGTTGAAGCAGCAGAAGTTGTAAAACCATAATAGAAAATGTTGAAATAGGGAATGAGACTCGGACTCACTCCCTGTTTCGATGTTTAAGAACCTATCAAAAAGTGAGGGAAAACCCTCGGAATTATATATAGAAAGAGTGAATCTCATGCTCCAACAACTAGTAAATGGTTTGATTCTAGGTAGTGTTTATGCGCTGTTAGCCCTAGGATATACCATGGTTTACGGAATTATCAAGCTCATCAACTTCGCCCACGGTGATATTTATATGATGGGAGCCTTTATCGGTTATTTCTTGATCAATTCTTTCCAAATGAATTTCTTTGTAGCTCTTATTGTAGCGATGCTAGCGACAGCTATTCTTGGTGTCGTGATTGAGTTCCTTGCTTACCGACCTTTGCGTCACTCTACTCGTATTGCTGTTTTGATTACAGCTATTGGGGTTTCTTTCCTATTGGAGTATGGCATGGTCTATCTGGTTGGTGCCAATACTCGTGCCTTTCCTCAAGCGATTCAAACAGTTCGCTATGATTTGGGACCAGTTAGCCTAACAAACGTGCAGTTAATGATCTTGGCCATTTCCTTGATTTTGATGATTTTGTTACAGGTCATTGTCCAAAAGACCAAGATGGGGAAAGCCATGCGTGCAGTATCAGTAGATAGCGATGCGGCACAATTGATGGGGATAAATGTGAATCGTACTATCAGCTTTACCTTTGCTTTGGGTTCAGCTCTTGCGGGTGCGGCTGGTGTTCTGATTGCCCTTTATTATAACTCTCTTGAGCCTTTGATGGGGGTTACTCCAGGTCTTAAGTCTTTCGTTGCCGCAGTACTTGGTGGTATCGGAATCATTCCTGGTGCGGCTCTTGGTGGCTTTGTCATTGGTCTATTGGAAACCTTTGCGACAGCCTTTGGGATGTCAGACTTCCGTGATGCCATTGTTTATGGAATCTTATTGTTAATCTTGATTGTTCGCCCAGCTGGTATCCTTGGTAAAAATGTGAAAGAGAAGGTGTAAACGATGAAGGAAAATTTAAAAGTTAATATTCTATGGTTACTCCTTTTGTTAGCTGGCTATGGCTTGATTAGTGTACTGGTTTCAGTTGGAGTACTCAACCTATTCTATGTACAGATTTTACAACAAATTGGAATCAATATTATTCTGGCTGTTGGTCTCAACTTAATCGTTGGTTTTTCAGGACAATTTTCACTTGGTCATGCTGGTTTCATGGCGATTGGTGCCTATGCCGCAGCTATTATTGGTTCTAAATCACCAACCTATGGTGCCTTCTTTGGAGCTATGCTGATAGGGGCTTTACTTTCAGGAGCAGTTGCCTTACTTGTCGGGATTCCAACCTTGCGCTTGAAGGGGGACTATCTTGCGGTAGCGACTCTAGGTGTTTCTGAAATTATCCGTATCTTTATCATCAATGGCGGAAGCCTTACAAATGGTGCAGCAGGTATCTTGGGAATTCCTAACTTTACAACTTGGCAAATGGTTTACTTCTTTGTCGTGATTACAACCATTGCAACCTTAAACTTCTTGCGTAGTCCAATTGGTCGTTCAACCCTCTCTGTTCGTGAGGATGAAATCGCTGCTGAGTCAGTTGGGGTTAATACGACTAAAATTAAAATCATCGCCTTTGTCTTTGGTGCTATTACTGCAAGTATTGCAGGGTCACTTCAGGCAGGATTTATCGGTTCAGTTGTACCGAAAGATTACACTTTTATCAACTCAATCAACGTTTTGATCATTGTTGTATTTGGTGGACTTGGTTCCATTACAGGTGCCATTGTTTCAGCTATTGTTCTTGGAATTTTGAATATGCTTCTCCAAGATGTTGCCAGCGTGCGTATGATTATTTATGCTTTGGCCTTGGTATTGGTAATGATTTTCAGACCAGGTGGACTCCTTGGAACATGGGAATTGAGCCTATCACGTTTCTTTAAAAAATCTAAGAAGGAGGAACAAAACTAATGGCATTACTTGAAGTAAAACAGTTAACCAAACATTTTGGCGGTCTAACAGCTGTTGGAGATGTGACTCTTGAATTGAACGAAGGGGAACTGGTTGGACTAATCGGTCCAAATGGAGCTGGTAAAACAACCCTTTTCAACCTTTTGACCGGTGTTTATGAACCAAGTGAGGGAACAGTTACCTTAGATGGTCACCTTTTGAATGGAAAGGCACCTTATAAGATTGCTTCTTTGGGACTTGGACGTACATTCCAAAATATCCGTCTCTTTAAAGATTTAACCGTTTTGGACAATGTTTTGATTGCCTTTGGCAACCATCACAAACAACATGTTTTTGCTAGTTTCTTACGCTTACCAGCTTTTTACAAGAGTGAAAAAGAATTAAAGGCTAAAGCTTTGGAATTGCTGAAAATCTTCGATTTAGATGGTGATGCAGAAACTCTAGCTAAAAATCTTGCCTACGGCCAACAACGTCGTTTGGAAATTGTTCGTGCCCTTGCTACGGAACCTAAAATTCTCTTCTTAGATGAACCAGCAGCAGGTATGAACCCACAGGAAACAGCCGAATTGACTGAGTTAATTCGTCGCATCAAAGATGAATTTAAAATTACGATCATGCTGATTGAACACGATATGAATCTGGTCATGGAAGTAACAGAACGCATCTACGTACTCGAATACGGTCGTTTGATTGCTCAGGGAACTCCAGAAGAAATTAAGACCAATAAACGCGTTATCGAAGCTTATCTAGGAGGTGAAGCCTAATGTCTATGTTAAAAGTTGATAATCTTTCTGTGCATTACGGCATGATCCAAGCAGTCCGTGATGTAAGCTTTGAAGTGAATGAAGGAGAAGTTGTTTCCCTTATCGGTGCCAATGGTGCAGGTAAGACAACCATTCTCCGTACCTTGTCTGGTTTGGTACGACCAAGTTCAGGAAAGATTGAATTTTTAGGTCAAGAAATCCAAAAAATGCCAGCTCAAAAAATCGTGGCAGGTGGTCTTTCACAAGTACCAGAAGGACGCCACGTTTTCCCTGGCTTGACTGTTATGGAAAATCTTGAAATGGGAGCTTTCTTAAAGAAAAACCGTGAAGAAAATCAAGCTAACTTGAAGAGGGTTTTCTCACGTTTCCCACGTCTTGAAGAACGGAAGAACCAAGATGCAGCTACTCTTTCAGGGGGAGAGCAACAAATGCTTGCCATGGGACGTGCTCTTATGTCAACACCAAAACTTCTTCTTTTAGATGAACCATCAATGGGACTTGCCCCAATCTTTATCCAAGAGATTTTTGATATCATTCAAGACATCCAGAAACAAGGAACAACCGTCCTCTTGATTGAACAAAATGCCAATAAAGCACTCGCAATCTCTGACCGAGGATATGTATTGGAAACAGGAAAAATTGTCCTATCAGGAACAGGAAAAGAACTCGCCTCATCAGAAGAAGTCAGAAAAGCATATCTAGGTGGCTAAAAAGGTCCGGGGGATTGTTTTAGTCGGCAGATGAAGATTACGAAGTAATCATCATTATAGTCCGGGGGACCTTTTTAGTCGGTGGATGAAGATTGCGAAGCAAACATCGCATAGTCTGGGAGACTAGTTTAGGTTGCGGATAGAGATTGCAAAGCAATCTTCATCTACATTGAAAAGTTAATTTCTAATAATTGAAAAAACCGAATGAAGCGTACCTATCCTTCATTCACAGAGCTCGATTTCAGAGCTCTTTTTGCTAGCTTATTCATACTTTTCTGAATTTTGAAAAAGAAATGTAAGCGTTTGATAGATTTACAAAAAGATTGTATAATAGGGATAAGAATAGAAAAGGAGAAGTCTCATGGCAGTTAAAGATTTTATGACCCGCAAGGTAGTTTATATTAGTCCAGATACAACAGTATCTCATGCAGCAGATTTGATGAGAGAGCAAGGGTTGCACCGCTTGCCTGTTATCGAAAATGATCAATTAGTTGGTTTGGTGACTGAGGGAACCATTGCTCAAGCTAGTCCATCCAAGGCAACAAGTCTTTCTATCTATGAGATGAATTATCTTCTAAATAAGACAAAAGTAAAAGATGTCATGATTCGCGATGTTGTCACTGTCTCTGGCTATGCGAGTCTAGAGGATGCAACTTATTTGATGTTGAAAAACAAGATTGGTATTCTTCCTGTCGTAGATAATCATCAAGTCTATGGTGTTATCACGGACCGTGATGTTTTCCAAGCCTTTCTCGAAATTGCTGGTTATGGTGAAGAAGGAATTCGTGTGCGCTTTGTTACAGAAGATGAAGTTGGCGTTCTTGGTAAGATTGTTTCTCTAATCGTTGAAGAAAATTTGAATATCTCCCATACAGTCAATATTCCGCGTAAGGATGGTAAGGTCATTATCGAAGTGCAAATCGATGGCTCAATTGATTTACCAGCCTTGAAAGAAAAATTTGAAGCAAGTGGTATTCAAGTGGAAGAAATCACTCGCACTTCAGCAAAAGTCTTGTAAGAAGGGAAGCCGAAAGGCTTCTTTTTTTCTTTTTTCATAAAAAGGGACTATAGCAAAAGATGGAAAGAAATGATAAAATATGCTATAATGAAATGATGTAAAAAAGGAGTATTTATGGACATTTCAGTAATTCGTCAAAAAATTGACGCAAATCGTGAAAAATTAGCTTCTTTCAGGGGGTCTCTTTGACCTAGAAGGTTTAGAGGAAGAGATTGCCATCTTGGAAAACAAGATGACAGAACCTGATTTTTGGAACGATAATATCGCGGCCCAAAAAACGTCGCAAGAATTAAATGAATTAAAAAACACCTATAATACCTTCCATAAAATGGAAGAGTTGCAGGATGAAGTCGAAATTTTATTGGACTTTTTGGTTGAAGACGAGTCAGTGCATGATGAACTGGTCGAACAGTTATCAGAACTGGATAAGATGATGACCAGTTACGAGATGACCTTGCTCTTGTCAGAACCTTATGACCACAACAATGCCATCTTGGAAATCCATCCAGGATCTGGTGGTACTGAGGCGCAGGACTGGGGTGATATGCTGCTGCGTATGTATACTCGTTATGGTAATGCTAAAGGTTTCAAAGTGGAAGTATTGGATTATCAAGCAGGTGATGAGGCTGGTATCAAGTCAGTAACCTTATCATTTGAAGGTCCTAATGCCTACGGTCTTCTCAAGTCAGAAATGGGTGTTCATCGTTTGGTCCGTATCTCGCCATTTGACTCTGCCAAACGTCGCCATACCTCTTTCACATCTGTAGAAGTGATGCCGGAGTTGGATGATACCATTGAAGTGGAAATCCGTGAAGATGATATTAAGATGGACACCTTCCGTTCAGGTGGTGCAGGTGGACAAAACGTCAATAAGGTTTCAACAGGTGTGCGTTTGACCCACATTCCAACTGGAATTGTTGTCCAATCAACAGTGGATCGTACCCAATATGGAAATAGAGATCGTGCCATGAAGATGTTGCAGGCTAAGCTCTATCAAATGGAGCAAGAAAAGAAAGCTGCGGAAGTTGATTCCCTCAAAGGTGAGAAAAAGGAAATCACATGGGGAAGCCAAATCCGTTCTTATGTCTTCACACCTTATACTATGGTAAAAGATCACCGAACTAGCTTTGAGGTTGCTCAGGTAGATAAGGTTATGGACGGAGACCTAGATGGTTTTATCGATGCCTATCTCAAGTGGCGAATTAGCTAAGATAGAAAGGAAGTCACATGTCAATCATTGAAATGAGAGATGTCGTCAAAAAATACGACAACGGAACGACTGCCCTACGCGGTGTTTCGGTCAGTGTTCAACCAGGGGAATTTGCTTACATCGTAGGACCTTCAGGAGCAGGGAAGTCAACTTTTATTCGTTCGCTATATCGTGAAGTAAAAATCGATAAAGGAAGCCTATCAGTTGCTGGTTTTAATCTGGTTAAGATTAAAAAGAAAGATGTTCCGCTTCTACGTCGTAGTGTTGGGGTTGTCTTCCAAGACTATAAACTCTTGCCAAAGAAAACGGTCTATGAAAATATTGCTTACGCTATGGAAGTAATCGGGGAAAATCGCCGTAATATCAAAAAACGTGTGATGGAAGTTTTGGATTTGGTTGGATTGAAGCATAAGGTTCGTTCTTTCCCAAATGAGCTCTCAGGTGGAGAGCAACAGCGTATTGCGATTGCGCGTGCTATTGTAAACAATCCAAAAGTATTGATAGCCGATGAACCAACAGGAAACTTGGATCCTGATAATTCATGGGAAATTATGAATCTCTTGGAACGGATTAACCTACAAGGGACAACTATTTTGATGGCGACTCATAATAGCCAGATTGTAAATACCTTGCGCCACCGTGTCATTGCCATTGAAAATGGCCGTGTCGTTCGTGACGAATCAAAAGGAGAGTATGGATACGATGATTAGTAGATTTTTTCGCCATTTATTTGAAGCCTTAAAAAGTTTGAAACGAAATGGTTGGATGACAGTAGCTGCTGTCAGTTCAGTCATGATTACTTTGACCTTGGTGGCAATATTTGCATCTGTTATTTTCAATACAGCGAAACTAGCTACAGATATTGAAAATAATGTCCGTGTAGTAGTTTATATCCGAAAGGATGTGGAAGATAATAGTCAGACAATTGAAAAAGAAGGTCAAACTGTTACAAATAATGACTACCACAAGGTATATGATTCTTTGAAGAACATGTCTACGGTTAAGAGTGTTACCTTTTCAAGTAAAGAAGAACAATATGAAAAATTAACTGAGACAATGGGTGACAACTGGAAAATCTTTGAAGGGGATGCCAATCCTCTCTATGATGCCTATATTGTAGAGGCAAATACTCCAAATGATGTAAAAACTATAGCCGAAGATGCTAAAAAAATTGAAGGTGTCTCTGAGGTTCAAGATGGCGGTGCCAATACAGAAAGACTCTTCAAGTTAGCTTCATTTATCCGTGTTTGGGGACTAGGGATTGCTGCCTTGTTAATTTTTGTCGCAGTTTTCTTGATTTCAAATACCATTCGTATTACCATTATTTCCCGCAGTCGTGAAATTCAAATCATGCGCTTGGTCGGAGCTAAAAACAGTTATATCCGTGGACCGTTCTTGTTAGAAGGAGCCTTTATCGGTTTATTGGGAGCTATCGCACCATCTATTTTGGTCTTTATTGTTTATCAAATGGTTTACCAATCTGTCAACAAATCATTGGTAGGGCAAAATCTATCCATGATTAGTCCAGATTTATTTAGTCCGTTGATGATTGCCCTACTATTTGTGATTGGAATTTTTATTGGTTCATTGGGGTCAGGAATTTCCATGCGCCGATTCTTGAAGATTTAGGTAAAATAATTATTTTTATGAGGAGGTTGTAAAATCTCCTTTTTTGCTACAAAAATTTTAGAAAAGGGACTCCTAATACTCAATGAAAATCAAAGAGCAAACTAGGTAGCTCGCCAAAGAATGCTCAAAATACTGTTTTGAGGTTGTAGAAAGTCAGTCACATATATACGGTAAGACGACGCTGACGTGGTTTGAAGAGATTTTCGAAGAGTATCAAGAAGTCCCCCAGAGAAGACTTCTTGATGGCTAACTTTAACTTGAAATTTGGCCTAGAAATTTTTTTGAAAAAAGTGTAATTTTTTTTGTAAAATCCTTTACAAAAAAAATTAAAGTGGTATAATTAAATCATAAAAGGTGCAAACGTTTTCGTAAAACGTTTGCCTAAATAAAAATAAAGGAGATTTGAATGATGAAAGATACATTCAAAAATGTCTTGTCTTTCGAATTTTGGCAAAAATTCGGTAAGGCTTTGATGGTGGTTATCGCGGTTATGCCGGCTGCTGGTTTGATGATTTCAATCGGTAAGTCTATCGTGATGATTAACCCAACCTTTGCACCACTCGTTATTACTGGTGGTGTCCTAGAGCAAATCGGTTGGGGGGTTATCGTTAACCTTCATATCTTGTTCGCCCTTGCTATTGGAGGAAGCTGGGCTAAAGAACGTGCTGGTGGTGCTTTCGCCGCTGGTCTTGCCTTCATCTTGATTAACCGTATCACTGGTACAATCTTTGGTGTATCAGGCGATATGTTGAAAAGTCCAGATGCTATGGTAACTACACTCTTTGGTGGTTCAATCAAAGTTGCTGACTACTTTATCAGTGTTCTTGAAGCTCCAGCCTTGAACATGGGTGTCTTCGTAGGGATCATCTCAGGTTTTATAGGAGCAACTGCTTACAACAAATACTACAACTTCCGTAAGCTTCCTGATGCACTTTCATTCTTTAACGGAAAACGTTTTGTACCGTTTGTAGTTATTCTTCGTTCAGTAATTGCTGCAATTGTACTTTCAGCTTTCTGGCCACTTGTGCAAACTGGTATCAATAGCTTTGGTATCTGGATTGCTAACTCACAAGAAACTGCTCCAATCCTTGCACCATTCTTGTATGGTACATTGGAACGTTTGCTCTTACCATTTGGTCTTCACCACATGTTGACTATCCCAATGAACTACACAGCTCTTGGTGGTACTTATGAGGTCCTAACTGGTGCAGCAAAAGGTAGCCAAGTATTTGGTCAAGACCCACTATGGCTTGCATGGGTAACAGACCTTGTAAACCTTAAAGGTACTGATGCTAGTCAATACCAACACTTGTTAGATACTGTTCACCCAGCTCGTTTCAAAGTTGGACAAATGATTGGTTCATTCGGTATCTTGATGGGTGTGGTTGTGGCTATCTACCGTAATGTTGATGCTGACAAGAAACACAAATACAAAGGTATGATGATTGCGACAGCTCTTGCAACATTTTTGACAGGGGTTACTGAACCAATCGAATACATGTTCATGTTCGTCGCAACACCTATGTATCTTGTTTACTCACTTGTTCAAGGTGCTGCCTTCGCTATGGCTGACGTCGTGAACCTACGTATGCACTCATTTGGTTCAATCGAGTTCTTGACTCGTACACCTATTGCGATTAGCGCTGGTATCGGTATGGATATCGTTAACTTCGTTTGGGTAACTGTTCTCTTTGCTGTAATCATGTACTTTATCGCAAACTTCATGATTCAAAAATTCAACTACGCAACTCCAGGACGTAACGGAAACTATGAAACTGCTGAAGGTTCAGAAGAAGCTAGCAGCGAAGTGAAAGTTGCAGCTGGTTCTCAAGCTGTAAACATTATTAACCTTCTTGGTGGACGTGCAAACATCGTTGATGTAGACGCATGTATGACTCGTCTTCGTGTAACTGTTAAAGATGCAGATAAAGTAGGAAATGCAGAGCAATGGAAAGCAGAAGGAGCTATGGGTCTTGTCATGAAAGGACAAGGGGTTCAAGCTATCTACGGTCCAAAAGCTGACGTATTGAAATCTGATATCCAAGATATTCTTGATTCAGGTGAAATCATTCCTGAAACTCTTCCAAGTCAAATGACTGAAGCACAACAAAACACTGTTCACTTCAAAGGTCTTACTGAGGAAGTTTACTCAGTAGCAGACGGTCAAGTTGTTGCTTTGGAACAAGTAAAAGATCCAGTATTTGCTCAAAAAATGATGGGTGATGGATTTGCAGTAGAACCTGCAAATGGAAACATTGTATCTCCAGTTTCAGGTACTGTATCAAGCATCTTCCCAACAAAACATGCTCTTGGTATTGTGACTGAAGCAGGTCTTGAAGTATTGGTTCACATTGGTTTGGACACAGTAAGTCTTGAAGGTAAACCATTTACAGTTCATGTTGCTGAAGGACAAAAAGTTGCAGCAGGTGATCTCCTTGTCACAGCTGACTTGGATGCTATCCGTGCAGCAGGACGTGAAACTTCAACAGTAGTTGTCTTCACAAATGGTGATGCAATTAAATCAGTTAAATTAGAAAAAACAGGTTCTCTTGCAGCTAAAACAGCAGTTGCTAAAGTAGAATTGTAATATACTTGAGGTTGGAAGCTGTATTCCAACCTCTTATTTTGGGAGAAAAGCATGAAATTTTTAACACTCAATACTCACAGTTGGATGGAGAAAGAAGCAGAGGAAAAATTCCAGATTTTGCTTGAAGATATTCTTGAAAAGGACTATGATTTGATTTGTTTCCAAGAAATCAATCAGGAGATCACATCTCCAGAGGTGGAGGTCAATGATCTTTATCAAGCTTTGCCAGCTGCTGAGCCTATTCACCAAGACCATTATGTTAGACTTTTGGTTGAAAAGTTGTCTGAGCAAGGAAAAGATTACTACTGGACCTGGGCCTATAATCATATCGGTTATGACCGCTACCACGAAGGTGTGGCTATCTTGTCTAAAACACCTATTGAAGCTAGAGAAATTTTGGTTTCAGATGTGGATGATCCAACAGACTATCATACTCGTCGTGTTGCCTTGGCTGAAACGGTAGTTGATGGTAAGGAGCTTGCAGTTGCAAGTGTCCACCTTTCTTGGTGGGATAAAGGTTTCCAAGAAGAATGGGCGCGATTTGAGGCTGTCTTGAAAGAATTGAACAAGCCACTTTTGCTAGCTGGAGATTTCAACAACCCAGCTGGACAGGAAGGCTACCAAGCTATTTTAGCTAGTCCATTAGGCTTACAAGATGCATTTGAAGTTGCTCAAGAGAAAAGCGGTAGCTATACTGTTCCACCAGAAATTGATGGCTGGAAGGGGAATACAGAACCCCTTCGAATCGACTATGTTTTTACTACCAAAGAGTTAGAGGTGGAAAATTTACATGTCGTATTTGATGGTAACAAGAGTCCACAAGTGAGTGATCACTATGGCTTGAATGCTATTTTAAACTGGAAATAATAACTGATACTCTTCGAAAATCAAATTCAAACCACGTCAACGTCGCCTTGCCGTACTCAAGTACAGCCTGCGGCTAGTTTCCTAGTTTGCTCTTTAATTTTCATTGAGTATGAAAAGAGGTTGGAATCATGAAGTTCCAGCCTTTTTCTGACTAGAGAAACTACTGGAAATAGCCTAAATAAGTGAGACTACTGAAATGGAATAAAATGTGGTATAATTGATAGGATAGATAGAATCGAGGATAGTATGTCATTTACGAAATTTCAATTTAAAAAATATATTAGTGAAGCCTTGGAGGAGTTGAAATTTACAACTCCAACAGAGGTACAAGATAAGTTGATTCCCATTGTTTTGGCAGGTCGTGACCTAGTCGGTGAATCAAAAACAGGTTCAGGTAAGACTCATACTTTCCTATTGCCGATTTTCCAGCAATTAGATGAAACCAGCGATAGTGTTCAAGCAGTCATTACTGCACCGAGCCGTGAATTAGCTACTCAAATTTACCAAGCAGCTCGTCAGATTGCAGCCCACTCAGAAGTAGAAGTTCGTGTGGTTAATTATGTGGGAGGGACAGATAAGGCTCGCCAGATTGAGAAATTGGCAAGCAATCAGCCTCATATTGTTATTGGGACACCAGGCCGTATCTACGACTTGGTTAAATCCGGTGATTTGGCTATTCACAAGGCCAAGACCTTTGTGGTCGATGAGGCAGACATGACCTTGGATATGGGATTCTTGGAAACTGTTGATAAGATTGCTGGCAGCCTTCCAAAAGACCTGCAATTCATGGTCTTCTCAGCGACTATTCCACAAAAGTTGCAGCCATTCTTGAAAAAATACTTGTCAAATCCTGTTATGGAGAAAATCAAGACCAAAACGGTCATTTCTGATACCATTGATAATTGGTTGATTTCTACTAAGGGACGTGACAAGAATGCTCAAATTTACCAGTTGACTCAGTTGATGCAACCGTATTTGGCAATGATTTTTGTTAACACTAAAACGCGTGCTGATGAATTGCATTCATATCTGACTGCTCAAGGCTTGAAGGTGGCAAAAATTCATGGAGATATTGCCCCTCGTGAACGTAAGCGAATCATGAATCAGGTGAAAAATCTGGATTTTGAGTATATTGTCGCAACAGACTTGGCAGCGCGTGGGATTGACATTGAAGGTATCAGCCATGTCATCAATGATGCCATTCCGCAAGACTTATCTTTCTTTGTGCACCGTGTTGGTCGTACTGGACGCAATGGCCTACCAGGTACAGCTATTACCCTTTATCAGCCAAGCGATGACTCGGATATCCGTGAGTTGGAGAAATTAGGAATTAAATTTACTCCGAAGATGGTAAAAGATGGAGAATTCCAAGATACCTATGACCGTGATCGTCGTGCTAATCGTGAGAAGAAGCAAGATAAGCTTGATATTGAAATGATTGGTCTGGTCAAAAAGAAAAAGAAAAAAGTCAAACCAGGTTATAAGAAGAAAATTCAATGGGCAGTTGATGAAAAGCGCCGTAAAACCAAGCGTGCAGAAAGTCGTGCTCGTGGACGTG
>NZ_JBBJZY010000003.1:0-111354 GCF_038148955.1 Streptococcus pseudopneumoniae | reverse complement strand
TTGCAGATAGAACTGACGAAGTCAGTAACATATATACGGTAAGGCGACGTTGACGTGGTTTGAAGAGATTTCAGAAGAGTATTATTTCTTGAAAATGACAGTTTGCTTGAACATGGAGTGATTTTCAGACTTTTCCACAAATTATAGAATCTTTTCTGAGTATTTAGGGAGTGATGGAGGAAATCTTGAAAGCGCTTTTGTTTTGTGCTATAGTCAAGTAAATAGACTTGTTTAACGAGGAATGCTTGTATGAGAAGAGAAGAAGTTTTACGAAATCACTGGTATTTTAGCCAGGAGGTGGGGAAAGAAGAGGCCTTGGCGTCGGATTTTCAGAGGGAAAATTGGCGACCTATTCAAGTGCCACATGACTGGAGTATTTACAATGATTTTGACCATTATTCGCCAGCGCAAAATGAGGGTGGTCAGTTAAATGGGGGTCAGGCTTGGTACCGGACGCAGTTCTACTTGGAAGAAGATGCCAGTCTTGTTTCAGTGCGTTTGCTCTTTGATGGGGTTTACATGAATGCCCAAGTCTATATCAACGGGCAAGTGCTGGGCTATTATCCCAATGGCTATATGCCCTTTTCTTATGATATCACGCCTTATCTAAGAAACGATGGGACGGCCAACCAGCTTGCGGTTTTTGTAGAAAATCAGCAACCTAGCAGTCGTTGGTACTCTGGTAGCGGTATTTACCGAGAAGTAAAATTGTTGATTACAGATCTGGTGCATCTGGATTTGTATGGGATTAAGATATCAAGTCCCAAGCTCAAGGAGCAAAGGCAATCTTGGGTGGGAACCCAGCTTGAAAGCAAGGTTTCAAATGATGGACCTCAGTCCGTGTCGGTGTATTTGGAACAGGGTATCTGGTATGATGGACAACAGGTTTCAGACTGGCAGGAAACAGACTCTGTAGTGATTGAAGCTGGGGACAAACATTCTTTCCAACAAGCAATATCAATTTTTCAACCCTTGCTTTGGGATATTGATCATCCTCACCTTTACCAATTGAAGACTCGCCTTTACAAAAATGGAATTTTAGTTGATGAAGAAGAGGAGACCTTTGGTTACCGCTATATGGATTGGCAAGCGGATAAGTGCTTCTTTCTAAATGGTCGTTGGTTGAAGATTCATGGAGTTTGTCTGCACCATGACTATGGATCTCTGGGAGCTGTGGAAAACAGGTCAGCTGCTGAGAGACGATTGCGCCAGATGAAGGAAATGGGGGTCAATGCAATCCGAGTCACCCATAATCCAGCCAGTAGTATATTGCTGGATCTGTCTGCCAAAATGGGCTTACTTATCCAAGAAGAAGCCTTTGATACCTGGTATGGAGGCAAGAAAGAATATGACTATGGTCGCTTTTTTGAGGAAGAAGCGACTCATCCAGAAGCGAAAGCAGGCGATTTCTGGTCAGATTACGATTTGCGAACCATGATTGAGCGTGGCAAGAACAATCCAGCCATCTTTATGTGGTCCTTAGGAAATGAAGTTAGTGAAGCAAATGGTGATGCTCATTCATTGAAGACGATCAAACGCTTGCTGGAAAGGGTCAATGAGATTGATGATAGCCGTTTTGTGACCATGGGAATGGACCAGTTCCGCTTTGGAGATGGTTCTGGAGGTCATGAAAAGATTGCTGATTTGCTGGATGTGGTAGGCTTGAATTACTCGGAAGATAATATTGACGCGATTCGCAAAAGACATCCCAAGTGGCGCCTTTATGGGTCTGAAACCTCATCGGCTACACGGACGCGTGATAGCTATTTTCGTCCAGATAAGGAATGGGTTGGGGATAATCGCCACGTGCGGAATTTTGAACAGTCAGACTATGGCAATGATCGAGTTCCTTGGGGGAAGACGGCGACGGCTTCTTGGATAGCAGATAGAAATCGGCTAGACTATGCGGGTCAGTTTATCTGGACAGGAGTGGACTATATCGGCGAGCCGACTCCTTGGCATAATCAAAATGACACACCTGTCAAGAGTTCCTATTTTGGGATTGTGGATACAGCAGGGATTCCTAAAAATGACTATTATCTCTATCAAAGTCAGTGGGTGGACCTAGATCAGCATCCCATGGTTCATATCTTGCCCCATTGGAATTGGGAAATCCACAAGAGTTATCAACAAGTTGTGGATAAGTATGGGGATATCCCTGTTAGAGTGTATTCAAATGCTGGTTCTGTAGAGCTATTTCTCAATGGAAAATCCCAAGGCAGAAAGACTTTTCAGGAAAAATGGACCTCAGACGGTAGAAAATACCAAGAGGGACAAGGTTCTGACCAACTCTATCTCGAATGGTGTTTGGCTTATCAACCAGGAGAATTGCATGCTGTAGCCTATGACCGTCAAGGTCAGATTGTAGCAGAAGATAGGGTGGTGACTGCAGGTAAGCCAGCCAAAATCGGGTTACATGCCGAGAAAACCAAACTGGAGCCAGATGGGCAAGACCTCCTCTATCTCTATTTTGATGTATTGGACAAGGATGGAAATTGGGTGCCGAACGCTTCCAATCAGCTTCATTTTGAAATTGAAGGCCCTGCTCGCATTGTGGGTGTGGATAATGGCAGGCAGGCCAGTCGTGAACGTTACAAGGCTCAGAAAAATGGTCGGTTTAAGCGGAAAGCCTTCCATGGCAGAGGTGTACTTTTGGTTCAGAGCTTGGAGCAGGCAGGTTTAGTCAGAGTAAAGGCCAGTGCCAGAGGGCTAGAGCCAGCAAGTTTTGATCTCTTAGTGGGAGAGGCTTTGGCTACCCAACCAGTGAAAAATAAGCGCTTGTTTGAGATTCGAGTGGACAAGCAGGCAGGATTACAAGAAGGGGATTCCCCAGCTATTGGACTTTATCCACAAACTGTGGATAACCCTGTGAACAAGGTGGGGAATAGTGAAGTGATTTGGGAGACGAGTGGTGGTGCCCACACCATTATCAAGCAGGGAGTGCTTCATTGCTTGTCTGCAGGCGACTTGGTTATCAGTGCTATTTATCAAGGGAAAACCTATCAAACTCATTTGCAGGTGGCAGAAAATAACTCACTAGGGCAAGCAGTTTCTGTACGACCACTTCGCTTGTATACAGCTAAGGGAACTTATCCACAACTTCCATCTTCAGTTTTGGTGGACTATGAGTTCGGGGGTGCAAAACGAGTCAAGGTTGTTTGGGAGGAGATTCCTGAGCAAGCTTTGGCAAGATTTCATGAGTTTACGGTATCTGGTCAGCTAGAAGGTCTGGATTTAAAGGCTTCTGCTCAGGTTTGTGTCCAAGGGATTTGCGCTATTGAGCCTGAAAGGGTTTGGACGCTTGTCAAGGAAGCCCCACACTTACCAGATCGAGTCAAGCTAGTCTTATCAGATGGCAGACGAGATACGGCCAAGGTGACTTGGGATGAACTCGATACTCAAGTCTATGCTCAGGTAGGAGAAAGTGTGCTCACAGGGCAGGTAGCGGGCTGTGAGTTGCCAGCAATAGTCACCATTCATGTGACAGATGCCAGTGTAGATGGAGAAGTTATTTCCAATCAGTGGACAGGGTCTAACCTGCCTCTGGTCTTTGCTTCCCACTCAGAGCCTAATCACCCAGCCTCTTACCTCAATGACAAGGTCATTGCTCGGAAGAAATCGACAGCCAATACTTGGATTACCAAGTCAGAGCAAGCCAGCGTGGGTATTCTTTTTGGAGATGCAGGGATTTTAAAACCGCGATTTGTGGATAACGTGACCTTGTATTATGTTGAAAATCAAGAATATGTGGCTGTTGAGCCGACCTTTATTGATTATTATGTGGGGAATGAGCCTAGCTTGCCTCGGACTCCAAATCATTTGGATAAGGATTCCCTGCTCAAACAAGAGGAGAATTGGCGACCTGTATCAGCTATCCGAAAATTTTCAAGCGACAAGGATGAAGAGATTCGTTTTGAATTTGACAAGGTGGAAACTTATGCCCTTCGTCTTCGATTTGAAGGCTTGACCAGTCCCCTAGCGTTAACAGAATTGCAAGTACATGCTAAAAAAGTGAAGAAAAATGTAGATAGGAAATAGTATGGTAAGAGAAATAAAATCGCATGGGCCCTTGCCTAGTCAGGCCCAGCTAGCTTATTTAGAGGATGAACTAGCAGCCTTTATCCATTTTGGGCCTAATACTTTTTATGACCAGGAATGGGGGACAGGTCAGGAGGATCCTGAACGCTTTAACCCGACACAGTTAGATGTGCGTGAATGGGTTCGTGTGCTCAAGGAAACGGGCTTCAAAAAGTTGATTCTGGTGATTAAGCACCACGATGGTTTTGTCCTTTATCCGACGGCTCACACAGATTATTCGGTCAAGGCCAGTCCTTGGAGGAATGGAGAGGGGGATTTACTCCTTCAAGTATCCCAAGCTGCCACAGAGTTTGATATGGATATGGGGGTCTACCTGTCACCCTGGGATGCCCACAGCCCGCTCTATCATGTGGACCGAGAAGCGGACTACAATGCCTATTATCTGGCTCAGCTGAAAGAAATCTTATCAAATCCTGCCTATGGTAATGCAGGGAAATTTGCTGAGGTCTGGATGGATGGTGCCAGAGGAGAGGGTGCTCAAAAGGTCAATTATGAATTTGAAAAATGGTTTGAAACCATTCGTGAACTGCAGGGCGATTGCTTAATTTTTTCAACAGAAGGCACCAGTATACGCTGGATTGGCAATGAACGAGGGTATGCAGGTGATCCCCTGTGGCAAAAGGTGAATCCTGACAAACTAGGAACAGAAGCAGAGCTGGACTATCTTCAGCACGGAGATCCCTCGGGCACGATTTTTTCAATCGGTGAGGCAGATGTTTCTATCCGGCCGGGCTGGTTTTACCATGAGGATCAGGATCCTAAGTCTCTTGAGGAGTTGGTCGAAATCTACTTTCACTCGGTGGGGAGGGGCACACCTCTCTTACTCAATATTCCGCCGAATCAAGATGGACTATTTGATGCAAAGGATATTGAACGACTTTATGAATTTGCGACCTATCGCAATGAGCTCTATAAAGAAGATTTGGCTCTGGGAGCCAAGGTATCTGGTCCAGCTCTTTCCGCAGACTTTGCCTGTCATCATCTGACAGATGGCCTTGAGACTAGTTCATGGGCAAGCGATGCAGACTTGCCCATCCAGCTAGAACTCGACCTAGGATCTCCTAAAACTTTTGATGTAATTGAGTTAAGAGAAGATTTGAAGCTAGGGCAACGAATCGCTGCTTTTCATGTGAAAATAGAGGTGGACGGCGTCTGGCAGGAATTTGTCATGGGCTTTACGGTTGGGCATAAGCGCCTCCTGCGAGGGCCGCTAGTAGAGGCACAGAAGGTGCGCGTGATGATTACAGAGGTACAATCTATTCCTGTATTGACCAAGATTTCCCTCTATAAAACTCCTAGCTTATCAAAAAAAGAAGTTGTTCAGGGACTAGCATTTGCAGAAAAAAGCCTAGCTGTGGCAAAGGGAGAGACTCTTCATTTTAGGATTGAACGTAGCGAATGTAACACTCCTTTAGAGGCTAAGATTTCGATTCAACCGGGGACAGGTGTCCATGGTGTCGCCTATCAGGACGAGATTCAGGCCCTTGCGTTTCAAGCTGGGGAAAGCAAAAAAGATTTGACCATACCAACCCTGTATTTTGCTGCTGATAAGACCTTAGATTTCTATCTAAATCTGACTGTTAATGGACAGTTGGTTGATCAAGCTCATATTTTAGTTGAAACGAGATAAAATATCTTCACAATTCATTTCTTTTCCGAATAAATAGATAGTAGCAGTGAATCTAGTAAACCTAGATTTAAAAATGTGCTATAATGAAAGGAGAAGAAATATGACTGTGCGTCATCCGGGCATTAGCCCAACTAATGATTTGGTTGCTAAGAAGATTTTTAGCAACCCAGAAATCACTTGTCAATTTATTCGCGATATGTTGGATTTACCAGCCAAAAATGTGACCATTTTGGAGGGAAGTAATATTCACGTCTTGCCTTCCATGCCCTACTCAGCGCAGGATTTTTATACCAGTATAGATGTTTTAGCTGAACTAGATAATGGCACTCAAGTAATCATTGAGATTCAAGTACATCATCAGAATTTTTTCATCAATCGCCTGTGGGCTTATCTGTGCAGTCAGGTCAATCAAAATCTTGAAAAAATTCGCCAACGTGAAGGTGATACTCACCAGAGCTATAAACACATCGCACCAGTCTATGCTATCGCCATTGTGGATAGTAATTATTTCCAAGATGACTTGGCTTTCCATAGCTTTAGTATGCGAGAGGATACGACAGGTGAGGTTTTAACTATTACCAATAACGGACAAGAAAACCATCTGGTCAAGATGGCATTCTTGGAATTAAAAAAATATAGAGAAACCAGCAAGGATAGTGTTCGCAAGCCGTGGTTGGAGTTTTTCGGGAATAAACCCTTTACCCAGCACCCCGAGCGAGCCATCAGCCAAGCAGACCAACTGCTGGACTACAAGAGCTGGTCCGAGGAGGACAGGAGAATGTTTAGTGAACAACGCAGGCGTGAAGAACAAGCCTTGTTAGCACAGGACTATGCCTTGGAAACAGCTAGGGCGGAAGGGAAATTTTTTGCCTTCCTAGATATGGTCCACCAAGGTCTTCTGACTTCTGAGGTTGCGAGTGAACAATTAGGCATGCCAGTCGCGGAGTTTGAAGAACTATTGAAAGACCATCATAAATAAGATCTAACAAATACAGAGAAACCAGCAAAGACGAGGTTCGCAAGCCGTGGTTGGAGTTTTTCGGTAATAAACCCTTTACCCAACAACCTGAGCGAGCTATCAGCCAAGCAGATCAACTGCTAGACTACAAGAGCTGGTCCGAGGAGGACAGGAAAATGTTTAGTCAACTACGTATGCGCGAAGAACAAGCCTTGTTAGCACAGGACTATGCCTTGGAAACAGCTAGGGCGGAAGGTATTGAACAAGGTTTAGAACGTGGGAAACTTTTTGCCTTTCTGGATATGGTCCGTCAAGGTCTTCTGACTTCGGAGGTTGCCAGCCAGCAATTAGGCATGACTGTCGCTGAGTTTGAGGCATTGCTGTAAATAGGAACAGATGACATGTTGCCAAAATGAGGTAGCATGTTTTATTTTAGCTTTAGCTGTTAGTCGCAACAGGCAGACTAGCACGAGGCTGCTAATACTTTTAGGTTGTAATTAGGATATTGAAGTCAGTCATATTGCTACGGTGAGGCGACTCCAGTGTATCCAACCTTTAAATGTTAGGTGAATAGTGTATATGAGAGATAGGGTCTGGTTCTGTTGGGCTCTGCTAGAAAGCTATCAGAGAATCTGAGCATTTAACTGACAGGTTCTATTTTTGGAAGAAAAAAAGCCAAAAACATAAAAATCCTTGTATATTTATTTTACGAATATTTTGTTCAAAAAAACAAGAATAGTTCCTTTTAGGTATCAAAGTTATCTGCTTTTCAAAATAAAAAGAATTTATTCAAATTCATTTCCGAATTTTAGTTTTCAAGGAAATATAACAATATATAGAAAATTAAAGCATTTTCCTGATTTTAAAGTTAAAAAATTCATAATTTTGGTTATAAAAACGAACGAATTGTAAAAATTGTCTGAAAATGTTTTTTTTTTTAAGTAAATTTGATGAGCATTTAGTTTGCATATATATCACTTATCATGTACAATGAAGAAGTAAAGTATCACATGCAAAACCTCGTCCATGGCGAGGAATCTTTGCATGTAGATATGGACATAAAAAATATTTTTAAGGAGAACACAATAAGTGGAGAAGAAATCGCCTATGAGTCGTGTTGAACGCTCGCACCGTGAAAAAGTCACACGTTACTCAATCCGTAAATATAGTTTTGGAGCAGCCAGTGTAGCAGTTGCTGCCCTGTTCATGTTCTTGGGAAATGGAGCTGTATCAGCTAATGAGTTAAGCAAACAAGAGACATCTCTAGCAGCTCCAGGGCTAGCCTCTGAACATGAGGGACCACAAGAAGCAGAAAGTGCTTCGGTAGTAGCACCAGCTTCTGATGCCCAATCAACTCCAGCAGCACAACCAGTCGTAGAAGAACCAGCAAAACCAGCTGCACCAGAAGTAACAACTCCAGCTTTGGACAAAAAGCAACTTGAAAACTACATTTCAGAAGTTAAATCAAAACTTTCTGCAGGTACGTATGCTAATAAAACAGAGGAGAGCCTTGCTCTTTTGAATGGTGAATTGGCTTCTGCTGAGTCTGTACTCGCTTCTGCAACTAGTCAAGATGAATTGAACGTAGCTTACAGAAACCTTGTCACTACAGTAAGCTCAAAATTAAAAAACAAACCAAAAGATTCAAAAGACGCTCCGAAAGTAGATACTACTAACGGACAACCAACTGTAGGTAAAAAAGCAGAAAACACTGAGAAAAAATCAGAATCTAACGCAATCGAAAACACAGGTTTAAACGACCCACGTAACGATAAAGAGATTGATAAAGAGAATGCTTTCCGTACAGAAGCGACAGCTACAACTCATGCACCTACAACGGTAACTTCAGGGAATTTAAGTTATACTATAGAATTTTCTAATGATAAGACAAAAGAAGTCTATGCTTATAACGAAGAAGATACAGACATTGAGATTTCTGTAAATTCAACAACTGGTAAAAAACTAAAAGAAGTGACAGTTAAAAAAGGAAGTGGTCAGTATTTAGATGGAAGACCTATATCTTCGCCTATTAAACCAGTAGAAACAGATGGTTTCGGATGGTCGTACAGTTCAATTACAAGTCCAACAACAGGACCAGTAACAGTACGTGTAACAGGAAAACCAAATGAGACATTTAAAACAAATCCGAAAGTTGGATATACTAAACAAGAAAATCAAAATGCAGTATTAGGGGATAGATATTTACATATTGTTGATGAAGATGGAGACAAAATATCAGGTGGTACAAACTCATCTAATCCAGGTTACTTCAAAATGGTTGTTAAATCTCAAACATACAAATACAGCATCCAGCAACCAGAAAACAATGCGAATAAAATTGGTGTTTCAGATATTAACAACTTAACGGAAACTGATATTCAGAAAATTAAAGACCAAATCAAAATTGGATATTCTACAACTAGCCAAGATGCTAGACTAGAATCTAAAAAAGGTCAAGATTTAGATAATCAAGCTTCTGTAGTGAAAAGTATTGACGTAAATGGACAAACTATCACTGTAACCTATAACGATGATTCAACAGACACAGCTTCAATTTCTGATGTGGCACGTACCAATAACGCACCAACAGTCGAAATTCCATTCTCTGATGCTGCAACAAAGCAGGTTTATGTTTATGGAGGAGAAGAAAATTCATTTGATATTAAATTCAAAGATGACTCAGGTAAGATCAAGAGTGCTGCAGTAGTTCAAGGTGGGAATAATGCATTTAATAAAGTAGAAGGTGAAGAAAATAAAGTAGATGTTGAGTGGGGATACACTGCGAACTTTATTGATGCTGAAACAACAGCAACAGAAGATTCACCGGCAATTATTAGTTATTCAGGAATGCCTGGAGGTAAGCTAACAAATAAACAATTAGAAACAGCCAGAACTAAAGGTTTAGTGTTAGGTAAGCGATATGCAACAGCGGCTGACTTAGATAATGCAATAATTAAAAATACTGCTCGAGGTAATTCGTTCCAAACAGACCCAGGAGCATTTGAAGTTGTATTGAAACCACAAACTCAAAAGTATGACATCCAAACACCAGCAGAAGCTGATAAAGTAGCAGTGGATGACGCGTCAGATGTGAGTGAAGCAGAATTTAATAAAATCAAAGATAAGATTAAGATTGAATACTCTAAAAATAACATCGATGCTCGTCTAGCTGATAAAAAAGGTCAAGCTGTAGAAAATCAAGCAGACCGTATCACAAGCATTAAAAAAGTTGATAACAATGTAGTTGTAACCTATAAAGATGGTTCAACAGACACTAGACCATTGACTGATTTTGCACGTACGAACAATGCTCCAGAAGTAACAATCCCTTACTCTACAACTGCAAATGGTAAAAAAGATGTCTATATTTATGCTAATGAAGATATCAATATCGATATTAAATATACAGATGATTTAGGTAAGATTAAATCTGCAACAGTTAAAAAAGGTGGAAACAATGATTTAAGTGCAACTGCGAATCCTGCAGTTTTAGATAACGAATATGATATGACTTTAACGCCAATTACTGCAGAAACAGTAGCGACAGCGGAAAATCCTGCAATTGTGAAAATTGGTGGTAAGGTAACGAAAGAGACACCTAAACTTGACGCGGCTAAATTCCCTAAAGGTGATAATGATGAATATCGTCTAGTAACTCGTTATGCAACTGCAACTGACACAGATGGAAAAGAAATTCGTAATGTTGCTAAAGGTTCTTCATATGAAACTGACCCAGGTTCATTCAGTATTGTATTAAAATCTCAAACGAAAAAATATGACATTAGAGAGTTGGCTGATGCTGAGAAACCGGTGGTATCAAACATTGATAATATTCCAGCAGATGAGTTAGCTAATATTAAAGAAAATCTTCCATTAGAATACTCTAAGAAAAATGAAGATAAGAACTTAGAAGATAAAAAAGGAAAAGCAGTAGAAGCTGAAAATGCTAAGAAGGTTGTAAAAGATCTTGTTCAAGAGGGTACGAACTTAGTAGTAACTTATCAAGATGATTCTAAAGATACAATTCCTGTAGAGAAAGTTGTGAAATTAGATAAACAACCAGCTATTGATGCGGTTACTAACAAAGCGACAGAACAAATCGCAGCTATCAATGGTAACGATAAGTTAACACCAGCTGAAAAAGAAAAAGCTATTGCTGAAGTTAATAAAGATAAAGACGCAGCATTAGAAAAAATCGCTGATGCAACAAATGCAGCAGATATAACTGCAGGTAAAGATGAAGGTACTGGTGCTGTAGCGAAAGTAAATCCAATCGGTAAAGAAAAAGCTAAAGAAGAAATCGCTAAGACTTTGGAAGCTAAGAAGGATGCTATTGCGAACAATGATAGCTTAACACAAGCCGAGAAGGAAAAAGCTAAAAAAGATGCTGAAGACAAGGCAGCCGCCGCCCTTGCTGAAATCGAAAAACAACCAGCAACAGCAGAAACAGCAGCTGCGGCAACAGCAGCTCAAACTACTGTAAATGAAAAACAAGCTGAAGGAACCAAAGAAGTTGCTAAAATCAACCCAATCGGTAAACAAGCAGCATTAGACAAAATCGATGAAGCTTTAAAAGCTAAAGAAGCAGAAATGGATGCCCGCACTGACCTAACAGAGGAAGAAAAGGCAGAAGCGAAGGCAGAAGCTAAAAAACTTGCTGATGCTAAGAAAGCTGAAATTAAGGATAAAAATGATAATGCAGAAACGCCTGAAGCAGCTACACAAGAGCAAGGTAAAATCGATACAGCAGGCGATACTGGAAAAACACAGGTAGAGGGTGTTACTAAACCTGCTGCTAAAAAACCAGCAGCTAAAACAGCGGTAGAAACTACAGCCGCTGCTAAAAAGCAAGAAATTGCTCAAGACGCAGCCTTGACTGAAGAAGCTAGAGCAAAACTTCAAGCTGAGGTAGATGCTGTTAAGAAAGCTTCGGAAGAGGCAATCGATGGTGCTAAGAAAAATGCCGATGTTGATAACGCTAAGAAATCAGCAGAAGCAGCGATTAAAGCCATCAACTCTGCTCGTTTACCAGCGAACAAGGTAATTGCTGAAAATCCAACAGCCTTAAATGAGGATGAACGGAAAAAACTAGAAGATGCTATTAAAGCAGTAAACCCTCCTGGAACGACGGTAGTTGTTAAGGATGATGGAAGTGCTGAAGTAACCTTACCAGGGAAGCAAGCACCTGAAACATTAAAACAAACAGACCTAACAAAAGATGTAAATGCTTTAGATACTGCAGGTGGTGGCAACAACATCAACCGTCCAACGGATAAAGTGATTGTTGGAAATCCTGAAAGTTTGACAGATGCAGATAAAGAAAACATCAAAAAAGCTGTTCGTGAAGTAAATCCTAATGCTGTTGTGACAATTGATGACAATGGTACAGTAACGGTTTCAACACCAGAAGGAAATACAGCAGGATTTACAGCCAAAGAATTGGTGCGTACTTTAGCTGATGCAGCAAATCCTGATTCAGGTAATGCAGGTGTTCGTAAGCCAGCAGATAAAAAAGTTGGACTAGCGACAGACCCGGCAGCACAAGCTGAAGTAACTGAAAAACTGAAAAAATTAAATGGTGGCGACGAAAAAGTTAAAGCTGTTAAATATGACGATGAAGGAAATGCAACAGTAGTTCTTAAAGACGGAACAATTGCGACAATTCCAGCAGGTGACTTATTCAAGACAGAAGAAGATGCTAAGAAAGCAAACGGTGGCGATGACATCAATAAACCGAATGCTCAAACAGTTGTAGAAGATATTGCAGCATTACAAGGTGAAGCAAATAAAGAAAAACTTGATAAAGTAAAAGCTGAAATTAAAGCAAAAGTTGAAGCTGTAAATCCAGGTGCAGTTGTAGTAGTTGACGACCAAGGAAACGCAGTTGTAACAACACCAGAAGGTAAAACAGCAGTTATTGACGCAGATGATTTAATTAAAAAACCTAATGAAACATCAACTGCCAAAGCTGGTAACAACATCAACAACCCAGCTGACAGAGTACGTGTTGATAACAGTAAGCAATTAACAGACCCTGAACTTGCTAGAATTAAAGCAGCAGTTGAAGCAGTGAACCCAGATGCTACAGTAGTAGTCGATGACCAAGGAAATGCGACTGTAACAACTAAAGATGGTAAAACTGCAACAATTCCAGTGGCAGATTTAGTCAAATCAGATGCGGATAAAGAGAATGTTAACGGTGGAAACCAAGTAAACACTCCAGCTGATAGAGTAGTGGTGGACAGTACAGATGCACCATTACCACAAGAAGTTACAGACGCTATTAAAGCTAAAATTCAAGCAGTAAATCCAGATGCAACAGTTGTTGTAGATGAAAAAGGAAATGCAACAGTAACAACACCAGCAGCACCAGGTGAACAACCGAAAACTGCAACAATCCCAGCGAGCGATTTAGTAAAAGCTAAAGCTGACTTAGCTGACCCAGCGAAACAAGATGCTGTAAACAAACCAGCAGATAAAGTAGTAGTTGACCCAGCATTAGAAGCAGCTAATAAAGACTTACCAACAGAAGCTAAAGACGCTATTAAAGCAGCTGTAGAAGCAGTAAACCCAGGTTCAACTGTAGTAGTTGATGACAAAGGAAATGCAACAGTAACAACACCAGGAGGTAAGACTGTAGTAATTCCAAAAGCTGACTTAGTGAAGAAAGAAGCTGACAAAGAAACTGCTAAAGCAGGAAACAACATCAACAAACCAGCAGACAAAGTAGTTGCTGATAAAGATGCTTTAACACCTGAAAATATCGAAGCAATCAAAGCTAAAGTTCAAGCAGTAAACCCAGGTGCAACAGTAGTAGTAGACGACAAAGGAAACGCAACTGTAGTTACACCAGACGGACAAACAGCAACAATTCCAGTAACTGACTTAGTGAAATCTCCAGAAGAAGCTAAAGATGCTAAAGCAGGAAACAACGTAAACAAACCAGCTGATAAAGTATCTGCAAACAAAGATGCGTTAACTCCTGAAGACATTAAAGCAATCGAAGCTAAAGTTTAAGCAGTTAACCCAGATGCTAAAGTATTCGTTGACAACAAAGGAAATGCAACAGTATCTACTCCAGATGGTAAAACAGCAACAATTCCTGTTGAAGACTTAGTAAAAGATCCAGCAGCTAAAGATGAAGTAAATGGTGGAAACAAAGTAAACACTCCAGCAACGAAAGTGGTTGTAACAGATCCTGCTAATATCAAGGCTGATGAAGATAAGATCAAAGCAGAAATTCTTAAAGTTAACTCAGGTGCAACAGTAGCATTCGATACAGAAGGGAACGCAACAGTAACAACGAAAGATGGAGCTGTAGCAACAATTCCAGCATCTGATTTAGCAAAAGATGCAGCTGACTTAAGGAACCCAGACAAACAAGATGCAGTTAAGAAACCAGCAGACAAAACACTTGTTAAGAAAGCAGGTAAATTAACTCAAGCTGAAAAAGATGCAATCAAAGCAGCTGTAGCAAAAGTAAATCCAGAAAATACAACAGTAGTTGTAGATGAAAAAGGAAATGCAACAGTCACAACACCAGACGGTAAAACTGAAGTAATCCCAGCATCAGACTTAGTGAAAACTGCAAAAGAAGCTGAAGGTGCAAACGCAGGAAACAACATCAACAAGCCAGCGGATAAAGTAGCGGCAGTGGCAGCAGATTTAGTTGGACCTAAGAAAGATGAAGTTGTAGCTAAAATCAAAAAAGCGGTTGAAGCAGTAAACCCAGGTGCGACTGTCTTTGTTGATGACCAAGGAAACGCAACAGTAACAACTCCAGAAGGAAACACAGCAACAATCCCTGTTGAAGATTTACTGAAAGATTCAGCAGCTAAAGAAACTCCATCAGCAGGAAACAAAGTAAATACTCCAGCAGAAAGAACAGTAGTAGCAAATCCAGCTAAATTAACTGATGCTGAAAAAGCTAAGATTACTGCAGCGATTCAAGAGGTAAACCCTGAAGGGACTAAAGTTGTATTTGACGAAGCAGGAAACGCAACAGTAACAGTACCAAATGAGGACGGGACTACATCGTCTACAGCGACAATCCCTGTAAGTGACCTAGTGAAATCAAATGCTGAAAAAGATCTATTGGATCCAGCTAAACAAAATCCAGTTAAGAAACCTATCGATCAAACAGTAGTTGCTGATAAAGATGCACTAACACCAACAGACAAAGAAAAAATCGCAGCTAAAGTTAAAGAAGTTAACCCAGGCTCAACAGTATTTGTAGATGATAAAGGAAATGCAACAGTAACAACTACAGATGGTAAGACAGCTGTAATCGCAGCGGATGATTTAGTGAAAACTGATGATGAAGTATTAAGCGATCCAAAAGCAGGTAACCTTATTAACAAACCAGCAGACGGCGTATTTGTTAAAGATGGACAAATCACGGATGATGTTAAAGCAAAAATTGCTGCTAAAGTTCAACGTGTAAATCCAGGTTCAACAGTATTCGTAGATGAAAATGGAAATGCGACAGTAACAACACCAGAAGGTAAAACTGCAACAATTCCAGTAGCTGATTTAACGAAGACTGACGCTGATAAAGCTAAAGTGAATGCAGGAAATAAAATCAATTCACCAGCAGACAGAGTGCTAGTGAAAGACAGAGATAAATTGACAGCGGAAGATATTCAAGAAATTGAGAAAAACATCTTAGAAGTGAACCCAGGAGCAACAGTAGTATTTGACGCAAAAGGAAATGCGACTGTTAAGAATGCAAATGGAGACATCGCAACAATTCCTGTAGAAGCCTTAGCGAAACCAAAAGCAGATCTATTAAAACCTGAGAAACAAGATTTAATTAAGAAACCTGTTGACAAAGTGTTAGTAACAGATCCAGCTAACGTGGATAAAGACGCTATTAAGAAAGCTGTTGAGGAAGTGAACCCAGGTTCAACGGTGGTTATTGATGACAATGGAAATGCAACGATAACTACAGAAGATGGTAGAAGCTTTGTAATTCCAGCAAAAGATTTAGTGAAAACAGCAGAAGAAGCTAAAAATGCAAAAGCTGGAAATAACATTAACAAACCAGCTGATAAAGTAGTAGTAGCTGATCCAACTAAACCATTATCTACAGAAGAGAAAAAAGCGATTGAAGCTAAGATTAAAGAAGTTAATCCAGATGCGAAAGCGATTTTCGTAGATGATAAAGGAAATGCTACAGTAACTGTAGTAGATAAAGATGGTAATACAGCTACAGCAACAATTCCGGCAAAAGATTTAGTGAAAACTGCAGAAGAAGCAGCGAAACCAAATGCAGGAAATAAGGTAAATACACCAGCAGATAAAGTAGTTGTAAGCGATCCAGATCATTTATCAGACGAAGATAAAGCTAAGATTGCAGACGCAATCAAAGCGGTAAATCCAGAAGCTAAGGTGGCATTTGACGACAAAGGAAATGCAACGGTAACAACTAAAGATGGTGATATTGCAACAATTCCAGCGGCTGATTTAGTGAAAACTGCAGAAGAAGCAGCGAAACCAAATGCAGGAAACAATATCAACACACCAGCTGATAAGACTGTAGTAGCAGATCCAAACTCATTAACTGATGATGAGAAGAAAGCAATTGCGGCTAAAGTAGCAGCAGTTAACCCTGGTGCAACTGTAGCAGTAGATGACAAAGGAAACGCAACAGTAACAGTAAATGGTAAGACAGCGGTCATTCCAGCGGCGGCATTAACTAAGACAGCAGATTCAGCTAAAGAACCAAATGCAGGAAACGATGTAGTTAAACCAGCTGACAAGACAGTTGTAGAAAATCCAGAATCATTAACAAAAGATGAGCAAGATGCAATCGCAGCTAAAGTTGCAGAAGTGAATCCAGAAGCTAAAACTGTAGTTGTTGATGACCAAGGAAATGCAACTGTAACAACTAAAGATGGTAAGACAGTGGTTATCCCAGCGAAAGATTTGGTGAAAACAGCAGAAGAAGCAGCTAAGCCAAATGCAGGAAACGATGTAAACACTCCAGCAGATAAGACTGTAGTAGCAAATCCGAATGCTCTAACTCCAGAAGAGAAAAAAGCAATCGAAGAAAAAGTTAAAGCAGTAAATCCAGGTGCTGAAGTTGTAGTGGACAACAAAGGAAACGCAACAGTAACTAAAGATGGTAAGACAGCAGTCATTCCAGCATCAGACTTAACTAAGACAGCAGATTCGGCTAAAGAACCAAACGCAGGAAACGACGTAGTTAAACCAGCAGATAAGACTGTAGTAGCAAATCCAGACTCATTAACACAAGATGAGAAAGATGCAATTGCAGCTAAAGTTAAAGCAGTAAATCCAGATGCGACTGTAGTAGTAGACGACAAAGGAAATGCAACAGTTACACCTAAAGATGGAAAACCAGTTGTAATTCCAGCATCAGACTTAACTAAGACAGCAGCAGACGCAGCTAAACCAAACGCAGGAAACGACGTAGTTAAACCAGCTGACAAGACAGTAGTAGCAAATCCAGACTCATTAACACAAGATGAGAAAGATGCAATTGCAGCTAAAGTAGCAGCCGTCAATCCAGGTGCTGAAGTTGTAGTAGACGACAAAGGAAACGCAACAGTAACAGTAAATGGTAAGACAGCGGTCATTCCAGCGACAGACTTAACGAAGAATGCAGATGCAGAAAAGGCACCAAAAGCAGGAAATGACATTGTTAAACCAGCTTCTAAGACAAAAGTAGCAAATCCAGATAGCTTAACTCCAGAAGAGAAGAAAGCAATCGCAGATAAAGTAACAGCAGTAAATCCAGGTTCAACTGTAGTCGTAGACGACAAAGGAAACGCAACAGTAACTCTTCCAAACGGAAATACAGCAGTTATTCCAGCATCAGATTTAACAAAATCTGAAAAAGATGTGAACGATGGAAAAGCTAAAGACAACGCAGTTACACCAGCTTCTAAGACAAAAGTCGCAAATCCAAATGCCTTAACTGAAGCTGAGAAGAAAACCATCGAAGACAAAGTTAAAGCAGCAAATCCAGGCGCAACTGTAGTAGTTGACGATAAAGGAAATGCAACTGTAGTGAAAGATGGCAATGTTTCAGTTATCCCATCAACAGACTTAGTTAAAGTTGAAGATGATGCTAAGAAAGATAATGGTGGTAACGATGCGAACACACCAGCAGCTAAGACTGTAGTAGCAGATTCAACTAAACTTACAGACAAAGAGAAAGAAGCTGTTAAGAAAGCTGTTGAAGCAGTAAACCCAGGATCAACCGTAGTCGTAGACGATAAAGGAAACGCAACAGTAACCAAAGGTGACGGAACAGTTCTTAACATCCCAGCTTCAGACTTAGTCATCCCAGCAGAAAAATTTGCTGACGAAGCTAAGACTGCTAAAGTGAAAACACCAGCTATCCGTACATTAGTTGGAAATAAAGAAAACTTAACAAAAGACGAAAAAGACGCTGTTAAGAAATCAATTGAAGCAGTAAACCCAGGCGCAACTGTAGTAGTAGACGATAAAGGAAACGCAACAGTAACAATGCCAGACGGTTCGACAGCAACAATTTCTAAAGAACAACTAGTGAAGAATGCAGAAGAAGCGAAAGCTAAAAACGGTGGTAATAATCTTGATTTCGACTTGAGTAAAGTAACGGTAGCAAACCTTGCTAATATTACTCCAGAAGAAAAAGCGAAATTCCAATTCAAAGTTCTAGGTGCTATTACTGATCTTGAAGAATTCGATATTAGCACTCTAGAGAAATCAACTGATGATGAAGGTAATACAATTTACGCATCTAAAGATGGTAAAGTGAAAATTACAATCGACAAAGATGGTAATGCAACAATCGACAAAAATGGTAAGAAAGAAGCAGCAGTTAACATCGATAAAGCCGGAAATGTAACAATCGTTACAAAAGAAGGTAAAGTATTAGCTATCTCAAGAGATGATGCATTCAGACAACGTCCTTATGTACCATCAAATGGTGGAGGCAATAACGGAGCTACTAACACTGACGCAAAAGCAGATAAAGCGAAGTTAGAAGGTGCTATCCATCAATTAGATGAATTGATTATCCAAGAATCAGCTAAGCTTGATGCAGAAACTGCAAAAGAAGCGACTGACTTATTGGCAGACGCTAAGAAAGTATTTGCAGATCCGAAAGCAAGCCAAGATGAAGTGGATGCAATGGTTAAACGTATCGAAGACTTCATGGCGAAAGTTGCTCCAGCAACTGATCATGCAACTCCAGCTAAGGACCAAGCTGCTCAAACATCAGATGTAACTCCAGCTACTGCTCAAGCAGCAAATGCCAACCAAGCGGCAGCAAACGCGCGTAAAGCAGCTAAAGAATTGCTAAATACAGGTACAGCAGATTCTACTGTAGCTATGGTAGCAGCTGCCGCAAGTGCCTTACTTGGTCTTGGTCTTGCAGGCCGTCGTCGTAAAGAAGACGAAGAAGCTTAATTGGTAGATTGTTTGATAAACATCAAATAATAAATCCGATTTTCAAAGCTTAAACAAGTACCTCTCATAAGAAAATCTCCTAGCAGGAAAGTCTGCTAGGAGATTTTTGAATTTCAGGAAGTGGACGGCTGACTGGGCAACCAGCTAAGGGTGAAAGTTAGCTGATCAGCTTTCAAGAGGTCTTGGTGTTGGATGCTAGACACTGGGGTCTTATCCAGTCGGCATTCTTTGACAAAGTTGAAGTGGCTGTGGTTTTGCTCAGTATGAATATCTAGCCATTTATCTTCTTTAGCCAGGTAAATACGGAGGTGGTCAAAGAGAGGGATTCCGAGATCATAGATTGATTTTCCTGGACAGGTCGGATAAAATCCGAGAGCTGACCAGATGTACCAAGCAGAGAGACTACCATTGTCTTCATCGCCAGGATAGGCTTGCCAGCTTGGATGAAAGGCTTTCTGACGGAGAGTCTTGATGAGAAGGGCAGTGTAATTAGGGTAATTGCTGTAGCGGAAGAGATAAGGAATGTGGAAGCTCGGTTGGTTGGAAATAGCGAGTTGTCCAAAAGGAGCAGTAGCCATTTCGCTCATTTCGTGAATCTCGTAGCCATAGCCTGTTGTCTCAAAGAGGGGAGCCTCCTGACAGGTTTTCAAAAGATAGTTGCTAAAGGCTTCTTTTCCACCCATAAGCTGGATTAAGTCCGGGATGTCGTGGAGGACGCCTAAAGTTGCTTGGATGGCAGAGCATTCGGCATAGTCGAGTCCCCAACTATAAGGAGAGAAGTCAGGGCGGAAGTTGCCTTGCTTGTCTCGCGCTCGCATGTAACCTGTCTCAGCGTCAAATAGATGGCGGTAATTTTGTGAAGCAGTCCTATAGATTTCCGCGATGTCATTCTGACCAAATTTTTTGGCACAGCTGGCGATACAAAAGTCACTATAGGCATAGTCTAGGGTATGACTGACACTTTCGTGGTTGTCGGTAGAGAGGTAGCCTAGTTCTTGGTATTGGGCTAGTCCGTGACGACCATTGATGCCGAGAGGGTCGGCCTTGCTGGCTGTTTCAAGCATGGCTTGGAGGAGTTCTTCTTCTAGGTCAGGGGCCATGTCCTTGCAGGCGCTATCGGCGATAATACCATCTATCAGAGTACCGGGCATCATGCCCCGTTCATCTGGAGCCAACCATTTTGGAAGGAATCCAGTATCGCGATAGCTATTGAGGAAACCTTCTAAAAAGCGGTGATAGTGCTCCGGTATGATAAGAGCAAAGAGGGGGAAGGTGGTGCGGAAGGTATCCCAGAAACCATTGTTGCTGAAGAGAACCCCGGACTTGACAGTGCCAGTAGACAGATCCATGTGGATGGCTTGCCCTGATTCATCAACCTCATAAAAAGTCTGAGGAAAGAGGAAGAGTCTGTAGAGACAGTGATCAAAGAAGGTTCGATCAGCCTCTCCTGTCTCGATAACGTCAAAACGATGGAGGAGATTTTCCCAGTTCGCTTGTGCATTTTCTTTACAGCTATCAAAGTCCTTTTGAGGTAGATTAAGCAGTGCTTGAGAAGGGGAGATGAAAGAAGTGCCTAGTTGAATCTCTGCATGGCTATCTTCCAGGTCAATTCGCCAGTCTCCCCCTTCTTGGTTGACAGCAAGAATATCCGTATTCATTTGCAGGGTAGTGAACATCGTTAGCGGATTTTTGCTGGTCTCAGTTTTTCCTTCTTGTCGCAGGGTAAGAGTCCGCTTATCTATTTGTTCTACTGTCAGTTCATCTGCTGCGTGAAGATAGAGGGAGAGGGCTTTACCTTGCTTTTGTTCCAAACGAATAGAAGCACCGTAGCAAGTCGGTGTGAGCTGGTTTTCAATCTGATAGCGCAGGGAGAAAATCTTCAGATAATGAGGTTGGAAAGAGGCCTTATCCATATCATAGGAAGACTGGCGGTGGAAGAGGCTGTCTCCACCCAGTTGGCCTGTGACAGGTGTCAGAAGGAGCCAAGAATAGTCCCCAATCCAAGGACTGGGCTGGTGGGTTAATCGAATCCCTTGAAAGATAGGCAGATGTGGATCGAAAAACCAAGAGCCTTCCTGGTCACTGGTCTGGGGCACAAAATAATTCATCCCAAAAGGTACGCCCGTGTATGGCAGGGTATTTCCTCGAGAAAAGGCATGTTTGCTGGCAGTTCCAAAGCGGGTATCGATGGTTTCAAGTAGTGGTTTCATAGTCTTTCCTTTAGCTGTTTTTCTACATTATATCAGAAAAAGAGGGCCTTTAGAAAAGGAGTTTCAAAGATAACTATTTTGTAGAAAAATGACTATCATTTGTGTATGTATTTTCTGTCCCAAAAGCTATATACTGAAAATGAAACTTGTTTGAAAGAGGAAATTGCACGATGATTTATTCGAAAGAAATTGTGAGAGAGTGGCTGGATGAAGTAGCAGAGCGGGCCAAGGACCATCCGGAGTGGGTGGATGTCTTTGAGCGTTGTTATACAGATACCTTGGACAATACGGTTGCAATCCTAGAAGATGGTTCAACTTTTGTCTTGACTGGGGATATTCCTGCCATGTGGCTTCGGGATTCGACAGCCCAACTAAGACCCTACCTGCATGTTGCTAAAAGAGATTCCCTCCTGCGCCAGACCATTGCAGGTTTGGTTAAGCGTCAGATGACCTTGATTCTCAAGGATCCTTATGCCAACTCTTTTAATATTGAGGAAAACTGGAAGGGCCACCACGAGACTGACCATACAGACCTTAATGGCTGGATTTGGGAACGCAAGTACGAAGTGGACTCTCTTTGCTATCCTTTGCAGTTGGCTTATCTCCTCTGGAAAGAGACTGGTGAGACTAGTCAGTTTGATGAGACTTTTGTCGCAGCGACCAAGGAAATTCTTCATCTGTGGACGGTGGAACAAGACCACAAGAATTCCCCTTATCGTTTTGTCCGAGATACAGACCGCAAGGAAGATACTCTGGTAAATGATGGCTTTGGACCTGATTTTGCAGTGACAGGTATGACTTGGTCAGCCTTTCGTCCAAGTGATGACTGCTGCCAATATAGCTACTTGATTCCGTCCAATATGTTTGCTGTAGTAGTCTTGGGTTATGTGCAAGAAATCTTTGCAGCATTAGAACTAGCTGATAGCGAGAGTATTATTGCTGACGCTAAGCGTCTCCAAGCTGAGATTCAAGAAGGAATCGAAAACTACGCCTACACCACCAACAGCAAGGGCGAAAAGATTTATGCCTTTGAAGTGGATGGTCTAGGAAATGCCAGCATCATGGATGATCCAAACGTACCAAGTTTGTTGGCGGCGCCTTATCTGGGCTACTGCGACATTGAAGACGAAGTCTATCAAGCCACTCGTCGTACCATTCTGAGCCCTGAAAATCCATATTTCTACCAAGGAGAATATGCTAGTGGACTGGGAAGTTCCCATACCTTCTATCGCTATATCTGGCCCATCGCCCTTTCTATCCAAGGCTTGACAACAAGAGATAAGGCAGAGAAAAAATTCTTGCTGGATCAGCTGGTTGCTTGCGATGGTGGGACAGGTGTCATGCATGAAAGCTTCCACGTGGATGACCCAACTCTTTATTCTCGTGAATGGTTCTCTTGGGCCAACATGATGTTCTGTGAGTTGGTCTTGGATTACTTGGATATTCGTTAATACTCTTCGAAAATCTCTTCAAATCACGTCAGCTTTATCTACAACCTCAAGGCAGTGCTTTGAGCAGCCTGTGGCTAGCTTCCTAGTTTGCTCTTTGATTTTCATTGAGTATAAGGAGCGCGCTTTCGAGCAACCGGTTCTTATCAGAATCACAAGTTTACATTTAAAACGTTAAAATTTAAATTTAGAATGAGGTTTTACTTCATGGAAAATGTTGTCGTACATATTATCTCACATAGTCACTGGGACCGTGAGTGGTACTTGCCTTTTGAAAGCCACCGTATGCAGTTGGTGGAATTATTTGACAATCTCTTTGATCTCTTTGAAAATGACCCTGAGTTCAAGAGTTTCCACTTAGATGGACAAACTATTGTCCTTGATGACTACTTGCAAATTCGCCCTGAAAATCGCGACAAGGTCCAACGCTACATTGACGAAGGAAAATTGAAGATTGGTCCCTTTTACATCTTGCAGGATGACTACTTGATTTCAAGTGAAGCCAACGTCCGCAATACTCTTATTGGTCAGCAAGAAGCTGCAAAATGGGGCAAATCTACCCAGATTGGTTACTTCCCAGATACCTTTGGAAATATGGGACAAGCGCCTCAAATTCTTCAAAAATCAGGCATTCATGTGGCAGCCTTTGGGCGTGGTGTGAAGCCGATTGGATTTGACAACCAAGTTCTCGAAGATGAGCAGTTTACTTCCCAGTTTTCAGAAATGTACTGGCAGGGTGCGGATGGTAGTCGTGTCCTCGGGATTCTCTTTGCCAACTGGTACAGTAATGGGAATGAAATCCCAGTTGATAAAGACGAGGCCTTGACCTTCTGGAAACAAAAACTGGCAGACGTGCGTGACTATGCTTCGACCAACCAATGGTTGATGATGAACGGCTGTGACCACCAGCCTGTTCAGAAAAATCTGAGCGAAGCCATTCGTGTAGCAAATGAACTCTTCCCAGATGTAACCTTTGTTCATAGTTCTTTTGATGAATATGTCCAAGCCGTGGAAAGTGCCCTACCAGAGCAGTTATCAACGGTTACAGGTGAGTTGACCAGTCAGGAAACAGACGGCTGGTACACACTTGCCAACACTTCTTCATCTCGTATTTATCTCAAACAAGCCTTCCAAGAAAATAGCAACCTCCTAGAGCAAGTAGTGGAGCCACTAACTATTATCACTGGGGGTCATAACCACAAGGACCAGTTGACCTATGCTTGGAAAACTCTTTTGCAAAATGCGCCGCATGATAGTATCTGTGGCTGTAGCGTGGACGAAGTTCACCGTGAGATGGAAACTCGTTTTGCCAAGGTTAACCAAGTCGGAACCTTTGTTAAGAGCAATCTTCTTAACGAATGGAAGGGTAAAATCGCTACGTCTAAGGCTCAAAGTGATTATCTCTTTACGGTTATTAACACAGGTTTGCATGATAAGGTTGATACTGTCAGCACAGTGATTGATGTGGCGACTTGTGATTTCAAGGAATTGCACCCAACAGAAGGTTACAAGAAGATGGTTGCTCTTACCTTGCCAAGTTATCGTGTGGAGGACTTGGATGGTCGTCCTGTAGAGGCTAAAATCGAAGACCTTGGGGCTAATTTTGAGTACGATTTACCAAAAGATAAGTTCCGCCAAGCTCGTATTTCTCGACAAGTGCGCGTGACTATTCCAGTTCACCTAGCGCCACTTTCTTGGACAACTTTCCAATTGCTGGAAGGAGAACAAGAACACCGTGAGGGTATTTACCAAAACGGAGTGATTGATACGCCATTTGTAACGGTAAGTGTGGATGACAACATCACAGTCTATGACAAGACAACTCACGAAGCCTATGAAGATTTTATCCGCTTCGAAGACCGTGGTGACATCGGAAACGAGTATATCTATTTCCAACCAAAAGGAACAGAGCCAATCTATGCAGAGCTTAAGGGCTACGAGGTCTTGGAAAACACAGCTCGCTACGCTAAGATTTTGCTCAAACATGAATTGACCGTGCCTGTCAGTGCTGATGAAAAGCTAGAAGAAGAGCAAAAAGGTATCATCGAGTTTATGAAGCGTGAAGCTGGTCGTTCAGAAGAATTGACAAGCATTCCTCTTGAAACAGAGCTGACTGTCTTCGTTGACAATCCACAAATCCGCTTCAAGACTCGCTTTACTAACACTGCCAAAGACCACCGTATCCGTCTCTTGGTCAAGACTCATAACACGCGTCCAAGCAATGATTCTGAAAGCATTTATGAGGTGGTGACACGACCAAACAAACCAGCTGCTTCATGGGAAAATCCTGAAAATCCTCAACACCAACAAGCCTTTGTTAGTCTGTATGACGAGGAAAAAGGTGTGACTGTATCTAACAAGGGATTGAATGAATACGAAATCCTTGGAGACGACACCATTGCAGTGACTATTTTGCGTGCATCAGGTGAGCTAGGTGACTGGGGCTACTTCCCAACACCAGAAGCACAATGCTTGCGTGAGTTTGAAGTCGAATATGCTCTCGAATGCCACCAAGCCCAAGAACGCTTCTCAGCTTTCCGCCGCGCTAAAGCCTTGCAGACACCGTTTACCAGCCTTCAGCTTGCTAGACAGGAAGGAAGCGTGGCTGCGACTGGTAGTCTCTTGAGCCATTCTGTTCTCAGCATACCGCAAATCTGTCCAACAGCCTTTAAGGTAGCTGAAAATGAAGAAGGCTATGTCCTTCGCTACTACAATATGTGTAGTGAAAATGTGCATGTACCAGAAAGTCAACATCTCTTCCTTGACCTACTTGAACGACCATACCCAGTTCATAGAGGCTTCATTTCACCACAAGAAATTCGTACAGAATTGATTAAAAAAGAAGAAATTTAATTTCAAAAAGTAAACATAAAAAGAAAGGAGGGGCGAAAAGGTAAGAATTAACTGCTGATTCGCCCCTTTTTATGGTAAAAACAATGACCATTGCAACGATTGATATCGGAGGGACTGGGATTAAGTTTGCTAGTCTGACTCCTGATGGAAAAATATTGGATAAGACAAGCATTCCAACGCCAGAAAGTTTGGAGGATTTATTAGCTTGGCTAGACCAGCACTTGTCAGAACAGGATTACAGTGGGATTGCTATGAGCGTTCCAGGTGCGGTCAATCAAGAGACAGGTGTGATTGATGGCTTCAGTGCGGTGCCCTACATTCACGGATTTTCTTGGTATGAGGCGCTTAGCTCTTATCAGATTCCTGTCCATCTGGAAAATGATGCTAACTGCGTTGGACTCAGTGAATTACTAGCTCATCCAGAACTTGAAAATGCAGCCTGTGTCGTAATTGGGACAGGGATTGGCGGAGCCATGATTATCAATGGTAGACTTCATCGAGGTCGCCACGGTCTGGGTGGAGAATTTGGCTATATGACAACCCTTGCCCCTGCTGAAAAGCTCAACAACTGGTCGCAACTAGCGTCAACTGGGAATATGGTGCGATACGTGATTGAAAAATCTGGTCAGACTGATTGGAACGGTCGCAAGATTTACCAAGAGGCTGCAGCTGGGAATACTCTTTGTCAAGAAGCTATTGAGCGCATGAACCGCAATCTGGCGCAAGGCTTGCTTAATATCCAGTATCTCATCGACCCAGATGTCATTAGTCTGGGAGGCTCTATCAGTCAAAATCCAGATTTTATTCAAGGTGTTAAGAAGGCTGTCGATGAATTTGTCGAAACCTACGAAGAATATACGGTCGCACCAGTTATCCAAGCCTGCACCTATCATGCAGATGCCAATCTCTACGGTGCCCTTGTCAACTGGTTACAGGAGGAAAATCAATGGTAAGATTTACAGGAATTAGTTCCAAACAAACTCAAGCAATCGACTTGCTTCAAAAGCACATTTCTCTACCAGATGTGGAAGTAGCTGTCGCCCAATCTGATCAAGCCTCTATCTCTATCAAGGGTGAGGGTAGCCATTATCAACTAACTTATCGCAAATCTCACCAACTTTATCGTGCCTTGTCCTTGTTGGTAACAGCTCTAGCAGAAGGTGACAAGGTAAAGATTGAAGAACAAGCAGCTTATGAAGATTTAGCTTATATGGCAGACTGTTCTCGAAATGCGGTGCTGAATGTGGCTTCTGCCAAGCAGATGATTGAGGTCTTGGCTCTCATGGGCTACTCAACCTTTGAACTCTACATGGAAGACACTTACCAGATTGAAGGGCAGCCTTACTTTGGCTATTTCCGTGGTGCCTACTCGGCTGAGGAGTTGCAGGAAATCGAAGCCTATGCCCAGCAGTTTGACATGACCTTTGTGCCTTGCATCCAGACCTTGGCCCACTTGTCAGCCTTTGTCAAATGGGGTGTCAAAGAAGTGCAGGAACTCCGTGATGTGGAGGATATTCTCCTCATTGGCGAAGAAAAGGTTTATGACCTGATTGATGGTATGTTTGCGACGCTGTCTAAACTGCAAACTCGCAAGGTCAATATTGGGATGGACGAAGCCCACTTGGTTGGCTTGGGACGTTACTTGATATTGAATGGTGTTGTGGATCGTAGTCTCCTCATGTGCCAACACTTGGAGCGCGTGCTGGATATTGCTGACAAATATGGTTTCCACTGCCAGATGTGGAGCGATATGTTCTTTAAACTTATGTCAGCGGATGGTCAGTACGACCGTGATGTGGAAATTCCAGAAGATACTCGTGTCTACCTAGACCGCCTCAAAGACCGTGTGACCTTAGTTTACTGGGATTATTATCAGGATAGCGAGGAAAAATATAATCGCAATTTCCGCAATCATCATAAGATTAGTCATGACCTTGCATTTGCAGGGGGAGCTTGGAAGTGGATTGGCTTTACACCTCACAACCAGTTTAGCCGTCTAGTGGCTATCGAGGCAAATAAAGCCTGCCGTGCCAATGAGATTAAAGAAGTCATCGTAACGGGTTGGGGGGACAATGGTGGTGAAACTGCCCAGTTCTCTATCCTACCAAGCTTGCAAATCTGGGCAGAACTCAGCTATCGCAATGACCTAGATAGTTTGTCTGCTCACTTCCAGACCAATACTGGTCTATCGGTTGAAGATTTTATGCAGATTGACCTAGCCAACCTCTTGCCAGATCTACCAGGCAATCTTAGTGGCATCAATCCCAACCGCTATGTCTTTTATCAGGATGTTCTCTGTCCCATCCTTGACCGACACATGACACCTGAACAGGACAAACCGTACTTCGCTCAGGCTGCTGAGACGCTTGCTGAAATCAAAGAAAAAGCAGGAAATTATGCTTACCTCTTTGAAACTCAGGCTCAGTTGAACCAGATTTTAAGTAGCAAAGTGGATGTGGGACGACGCATTCGTCAAGCCTATCAAGCGGATGATAAAGAAAGTTTACAACAAATCGCAAGACAAGAATTACCAGAACTCAGAAGCCAAATTGAAGACTTCCATGCCCTCTTTAGCCATCAATGGTTGAAGGAAAACAAGGTCTTTGGTTTGGATACAGTTGACATCCGTATGGGCGGACTCTTGCAACGCATCAAACGAGCAGAGAGCCGTATCAAGGCTTATCTGGCTGGCCAGCTTGACCGCATCGACGAACTAGAAGTGGAAATCCTGCCATTTAACGACTTCTACGCAGACAAGGGCTTCGTAGCCACAACAGCCAACCAATGGCATACCATTGCGACAGCTTCGACGATTTATACAACCTAAAACAAGAACACCTTGCCTAGCGCAGGGTGTTTCGCGTGAAACAGAAGAATTGGATAAGATGCATCATATCAAGCTTAGTTCATAACATTTGATTTATAAAACAAAAAAGAGTATAATGAATTATGCCAGTCTAAAATATGCATAAATATTTTAGGGGGGGGCTTTTTATTTGTCCTTCCATTATATATTAACCGATAATTATCGGAAAAGGAGCAAAATGATATATGTTTTATAAAGGTAATGAAGACAGAGAAAAACGCTTGCGGTTTTCGATTCGTAAGGTTAGTTTTGGAGCTGCTAGTGTTGCAGTAGCAGCCTTGTTCATGTTTCCAGGAAATGGGACAGTGTCTGCCACAGAGCAAGGTGTAACCCCAACTAATGAGGAAACACAAGGCTCGCCACTGAAAGACCCAGATGTCCAGAATGGAACCTACGAGGCGACTCCAGTAGTCAGTCAGTTGGATGAAAATTCTGGTGCCAGTGAGGTAACTGCTCCGAAAGGTCAAGAAGAAACAACTACTCCAACATCTACTGATGCAAGCGCATCATCAGTCGAATCACCTACTGTTTCAAAAGAGAAAGAAGAAACATCTACTACTGCCACTCCAGCGCCAGTAGTATCATCGACTGCTTCAGCAACAGAAAAAGCAGAAGAAAAAGCTACATCTGACTTGGATAAAAAACAGCTGGAAGATTACGTAGCAGAAATTGATGCTAAATTAGCCTCAGGTAGCTATGCGACTAAGACAGATGAAAGTGTCGCAACCCTTAAAGAACATTTAGAATTAGCAAAACTTGCCCTAACAACAGCCACAAGTCAAGAGGAGTTGACAAAAGCTTATAGAAGACTCTTTATGACAGCAAGCAGCGGTTTACGTAGTAAGCCTAAAGCGCAAGTGGAAAGTCCTAAACTAGATACCACAGAAGGAAAAGCGACTGTCGGTAAGAAAGCCAGCAATACTGAGAAAGCTACAGGAACCAACTCTATCGCAAACTCAGGAAAACATGATTCACGTAATGGACAAGCCCTAGATAGAAACAATCCATTCCGAACAGATGGGACAACAACGGATACTGATCCATCAGCAAACCAGACTTACACAGCACCTGCAGAGAATGCGGATTTAAAAACGTTAGCAGATAAGTTAAAAGCATTGCCTGAAGTTATTGAGAATAATAAAAAAATTCAAAATATGGATGCATTAGGGGATGGAAAAAATATTGCAAAGGGTAGTGTTGCTGAAATTAAAGAATTTGGTGGATGGAAAGCAGTAGGTGAAAATGGGAAATTTGCGATTGCTAGAAAAACTGAAGCTGGAGTTTTCCCAGCATATACAGTAAATATTACTAGAACTAATCAGGTTTGGGTTAGGGAGCAATCGTTTGATAGACGTAGTGAATATATTTTATTACTATCAAAATTAGTTACTAAACAGAATAGAGACGAACCAGTCTATGATGATAAACCCTATTTAGAAAATAATGAACCCGGTGCACAAACAGCGAGAGCAGCTAAGTGGTTTGATGGAATTGAAAAAACTTTTAAAGCATATGCTTCGAATGAAGGAACAAAAGTAACAGTGAACTTTAAAACGGGTTATACTGGTGATAATAATGGATCAAAAGCTAAATATAAAGTAGAAGTGTTCAGTATTGAAAATGGCAATGAACAGTTAATTTATACGGCAGTAGTCTCACCAGAAAAAAACGTGAATAGTCCTGAAATGAAAGTAGTTGCTGCAAGAGATGGAAATGCAAAAAATCAGACTTTTAGTGCTAATAGTCTTTCAAAAGAACAGATAGAAGAAAAATTAGCTTTAACTGAAAATAGACCGAATGCAACAGGAGGGACATTTACAAGTAGAGAAATTAATTTACCAAAGGGAGTAACTTCATATAAGGTGAGAATTAGTTTGGAAAACAAACATCAAGCTGGTATGAGTTATAATTCATCTTATTTACAGTACTCTTTACCTATTACTGGATTGGACTTCAATGTAAATCAAGATACAAGTATAGTTGCGAAGAACCTCTTACAAAGAATTTATGATAAATTACTTGAAACGGAAACGACTGATAAGGCAGGGAAAACGGACGATACTATCAATGCATATACAGCTGAACTTGAAAAAGTACGTAATCTTCTTACTGGACAGTTAAAAACAACAGCAGACTATAAAAAGGCGTTTTCAACGCTTTTAGCAAAACAAGAAGCTTTAGTACCTGCGGCAACAAATGAAGAAAAGACTAATCTATCTGCGCAAGTTGATGCGTTGAAAAAGGTATCAACAGAAAATAAAACGCCTGAAAGCATTGATAAATACAATGAAGAGTTTGATAAGTACAATCAGGACATTCGGTCATTAAAAGAAGAACTAAGGACTATTTTAGCCAAACAAGGAAATGCAACTAAAGATGAGGTCAGTCAAGTATTACAAAAAGTAGAGGAAGTAAAACGCAAATTAGATGAAGCTAAAAGCTTGTTAGTTGAAAAAGGAAATAAGACGGAGTTAAGAAAAGCGGTAGGAGAAGAAACTACTGTTAAAGGAAACTTTAAATATTATAATGCAGATAAAACAAAGAGGGATGCATATGATGAAGCGATAAAAAATGGACAAACAGTAATAGCTGATGCTAATGCGGATCAAACCCAAGTAGATGAAGCGCTCAAAGCCATTACAGAGGCTAAAAAAGCCTTAGATGGAGCACCAACTGATAAAGAAGCCTTAAAAACAGCTTCAACAACAGATGCGCAAAACACCAAAACAACGGATGCGAAGTACTACAACGGAACAGACGCTCAGAAACAAGCGTATGATACGGCGGTATCAGCAGCAGCTGACGTTATCTCGAATCCAAACGCTACGCAAACCCAAGTAGATGAAGCGCTCAAAGCCATTACAGAGGCTAAAAAAGCCTTAGATGGAGCACCAACTGATAAAACACAATTGATAAACACCACTGACGCATTAAATAATTTAATTTTAGAAGATTCGACAAAAGGAAAGACCAAAGCGACGATTGATGAGTATAAAAAAGTACAAGAAGAATCAGAGAAAGTTTTAAAAGAAGTTAAAAAAGTTATTGATAATGAAAATGCTTCACAGGTTGAGGTTGATAAAGCCTTAGAACTAGCAATTAAGGCAAAAGATGCTTTAGAAATTGCGAAAAAATCATTACTTGATGCTGTAGAAGCTAGAGAAGTAGTTGAAACGACAGCAAACGAAAAAATTGCAAGTGTCAAAGCAGATAAAAAACTTTCTGATGAAGAAAAGCAAAAAGCACTTGATACAGTTGAAGCCTTAAAAGGAAAAGCATTAGAATCAATCGACAACTCAACAAAACAATCAGACCTTGATAAAGCACTCAGAACCTTCTTATACCAAGTTGATCAAGCTGCACTTGTAGATGAACTTCCAGAATTAAACCTTGAAGCTGCCCTGAAAGCTTTAATCAACGGAGTAGTGAAAGTTGAACGCGGTACAGCCCTTTCCCAAGCAGATGTGTTAGCGAAATTAGATTTACCAGAAGAAATCTCAGTCATCAATATGGTATTGCCTGATACGAATACTGTCGGTACTAAAGTTGCTATAGTGACATTAAGATTAGCGGATGGAAGTGTACAAAAACTTGAAGTTCCAGTTGAAGTGATTTCACCAAACAATCAAGATATGATACCTCCATATAATGGTGGAAACTACGGTCCTTCTGCCGATAACGGAATGACGAACACTCAAGCCAAAGTGAATAAATCTAAGTTAGAAAGTGCTATTCATCAGCTAGATGAGCTAATCATCCAAGAATCAGCTAAGCTTGATGCAGAAACTGCAAAAGAAGCGAATGCATTATCAGCAGATGCTAAGAAAGTATTTGCTAACGCAGACGCAAGTCAAGCAGAAGTGGATGCAATGGTGAAACGTATCGAAGACTTTATGGCGAAACTTGCTCCAGTAGCTGACCATGTAACTCCAGCTGAGGACCAAAGTGTTCAGACACCAGCTGTAGCTCCAGCTACTGCTCAAGCAGCAGATGCCAACCAAGAAGCAGCAGCAAACGCGCGTACAGTCGCTAAAGAGTTGCCAAATACAGGTACAGCAGATTCTACTGTAGCTATGGTAGTAGCTGCCGCAAGTGCTTTACTTGGTCTTGGTCTTGCAGGCCGTCGTCGTAAAGAAGACGAAGAAGCTTAATTGGTAGATTGTTTGATAATTATCGAATAATAAGTCCGATTTTCAAAGCTGAAACAAGTACCTCTCATAAGAAAATCTCCTAGCAGGAAAGCCTGCTAGGAGATTTTTGCATGTCAGGAAGTGGACGGCAAACTATAACCATTCAATAACGAGGCATATTAAAAAATTTTCAGACTCGAGAACTCACTGATAGTTACTAAGCTGGAGATTTCTTATTTGCACTTTTTGTAGGGAGTCAGTCTGGGAGAAATCAGACACTATAATGAACTGAGTCTGGACTAGTACAATATCGCTTCTAAAACATTGTTATAAATTGATTTGGCCTTGCCTTATACTCAATGAAAATCAAAGAGCAAACTAGGAAGCTAACTGCAGGTTGCTCAAAACACTGTTTTGAGGTTGCAGATGGAAGCTGACGTAGTTTGAAGAGATTTTCGAAGAGTATTAGCTTTCTAAAAAAGTTGAGAAAAGTAGTACCTTTATTTTTAGACAGAGCTCAGGATGAGTTTTGAGAAAAAACGTTAAAAAGAGAAAAACGCCTATGGTCAAAAGTCTAAGTGAACTTGATAATAGGCCTTTTTTCTAAAAATAGTGGGCTTCATTGCTCCTAAAATTTAGTTTGAGAGACAAGCACAGGGTAACAGAGTGACGCCATCACGGTGCAAATAGAGATAAAATAAACAATTGATTTAGGACATTTGTTTGATAGTGGTGATAAAGTTTTAAATCTGCTACATAATTTGTGGAGTTTTTTCTATAATTAGGAGTTTAACCTAATCTGCAAATAGGAGTATACTAATAATGTAATCGTTATCAAAAGTCTAAAAAAGAATTTTTAGATGGATATCAAATAAAAAGGGAGGAAATTATGAATAAGTTTTCAAAAACCTTGAGAGACAACTGGATTTTTCTCTTGATGGTTTTGCCAGGGGCACTCTGGTTGATTCTATTCTTCTACATTCCAGTATTTGGGAACGTGGTTGCCTTCAAAGACTACCACATGACCAGTAATGGTTTCATAGATAGTATCATAAATAGTAAATGGGTCGGACTCGATAATTTCAGATTCTTATTTAGTTCAAGAGACGCCTTTATTATCACACGAAATACGGTCCTCTACAATCTTGGCTTTATCTTTCTAGGTTTGGTTGTATCTGTAGGGATTGCCATTATCCTCAGTGAACTCCGTTCCAAGAGAATGGTGAAGATTTTCCAAACTTCTATGTTGTTCCCTTACTTCTTGTCTTGGGTTATCATCAGTTTCTTTACAGATGCCTTCCTAAATATTGATAAAGGGGTGTTCAACCATTTATTGGAAAGTCTTGGTCTCAAAGAAGTCAATTTCTATGCTGACTTGGGTATCTGGCCTTATCTCCTACTTTTCCTAGGTATTTGGAAAGGTTTTGGATATAGCAGTGTCATGTACTATGCGACAATCATGGGAATTGATCCAACCTACTACGAAGCAGCGACAGTGGACGGGGCTAGCAAGTGGCAACGCATTCGCAATGTAACTATTCCACAGTTGACACCATTGGTAACTGTATTGACCATCCTTGCAGTCGGAAATATCTTCCGTGCAGACTTCGGTCTCTTCTACCAAATCCCCCACAATGCTGGTCAGCTTTACAACGTAACCAATGTCTTGGACGTATATGTTTATAATGGTTTGACCCAGACAGCAGATATCGGGATGGCTTCAGCGGCAGGTCTCTACCAGTCAGTCGTCGGCTTGATTCTGGTGGTTCTATCAAACTTACTGGCAAGACGAGTTGATCCAAACTCAGCCTTGTTCTAAAAGGAGGAGAATATGGCAGAAAAGAAAATTAAAAAAGAAAAAATTGACAATGTCGGCATTCACTCCTTCAGTAAGAAAGCAGATATCTTCTTCAGTATCATTTCAGGTTTAATTGCCCTCTCTTGTATCCTACCTTTTGTATTCGTTATCATTATTTCAGTGACAGACGAGAAAAGCCTCCTCCAATACGGCTATAGCTTTTTCCCATCCCAATTTGGATTAGACGGTTTTGAGTTTTTGGCACAGTTTAAGGATAAAATCCTACAGGCCCTCTTTATTTCTGTCTTTGTAACCGTAGTTGGGACATTTACAAATGTCTTTATCACAACAACCTATGCCTACGCTATTTCACGGACAACCTTTAAGTATCGCAGATTCTTTACCATCTTCGTTCTGCTCAGTATGTTGTTCAACGCTGGTTTGGTACCAGGTTATATCATGGTGACCCGTGTGCTTCAGCTTGGGGATACTGTTTGGGCCTTGATTGTTCCAATGCTTCTCTCACCATTTAACATCATCTTGATGCGTTCCTTCTTCAAGAAGACCATTCCAGAAGCCATTCTTGAATCCGCTCGTATCGATGGTGCCAGTGAGGCCCGGATTTTCTTCCAAATCTGTTTACCATTATCACTACCAGGTATCGCAACCATCACGCTTTTGACAGCTCTTGGTTTCTGGAATGACTGGTTCAATGCCCTTCTTTACATCAAGAGTGACAACTTGTATCCATTACAATATTTGCTCATGCAAATCCAGCAAAATATGGACTACATTGCCAAAGCGGTCGGCTTGACTGGTCAACTGGGAGTTGCTCTACCGAAAGAAACAGGTCGTATGGCCATGGTTGTGGTTGCAACCCTTCCAATCGCGATTTTGTATCCATTCTTCCAACGCTACTTTGTAAAAGGTTTAACTATCGGTGGTGTGAAAGAATAGTGCTTATTGAGAAAGAACATTTCTCAGTTCCCAACTTCCCTTGTGTGAAGTTAATACTCTTCGAAAATCTCTTCAAACCGCGTCAACGTCGCCTTGCCGTATAGATGTTACTGACTCCGTCAGTTCTATCTGCAACCTCAAAACAGTGTTTTGAGCAACCTGCGGCTAGTTTCCTAGTTTGCTCTTTGATTTTCATTGAGTATAAGATCATTACATTGTTTATAAGTTTAAAAATAAAAAAAGGAGTTTTTATCATGAAAAACTGGAAAAAATATGCTTTTGCATCTGCTAGTGTAGTCGCTTTGGCTGCAGGTCTTGCTGCTTGTGGAAATTTGACAGGTAACAGCAAAAAAGCTGCTGATTCAGGTGACAAACCTGTTATCAAAATGTACCAAATCGGTGACAAACCAGACAACTTGGATGAATTGTTAGCAAATGCCAACAAAATCATCGAAGAAAAAGTTGGTGCCAAATTAGATATCCAATACCTTGGCTGGGGTGACTATGGTAAGAAAATGTCAGTTATCACATCATCTGGTGAAAACTATGATATTGCCTTTGCAGATAACTACATTGTAAATGCTCAAAAAGGTGCTTACGCTGACTTGACAGAATTGTACAAAAAAGAAGGTAAAGACCTTTACAAAGCACTTGACCCAGCCTACATCAAGGGTAATACTGTAAATGGTAAAATTTACGCTGTTCCAGTTGCGGCCAACGTTGCATCATCTCAAAACTTTGCCTTCAACGGAACTCTCCTTGCCAAATATGGTATCGATATTTCAGGTGTTACTTCTTACGAAACTCTTGAGCCAGTCTTGAAACAAATTAAGGAAAAAGCTCCAGACGTAGTACCATTTGCAGCTACTAAGAACTTCATCCCTTCTGAGAACTTTGACTATCCAGTAGCAAACGGGCTTCCATTCGTTATTGACCTTGAAGGTGATACTACTAAAGTTGTAAACCGTTACGAAGTGCCTCGTTTCAAAGAACACTTAAAGACTCTTCACAAATTCTATGAAGCTGGCTACATTCCAAAAGACGTCGCAACAAGTGACACTACATTTGACCTTCAACAAGATACTTGGTTCGTTCGTGAAGAGACAGTAGGACCAGCTGACTACGGTAACAGCTTGCTCTCACGCGTTGCTAACAAAGACATCCAAATCAAACCAATCACAAACTTTATTAAGAAAAACCAAACAACACAAGTTGCTAACTTTGTCATCTCAAACAACTCTAAGAACAAAGAAAAATCAATGGAAATCTTGAACCTCTTGAATACGAACCCAGAACTTTTGAACGGCCTTGTTTACGGTCCAGAAGGCAAGAACTGGGAAAAAATTGAAGGTAAAGAAAACCGTGTTCGCGTTCTTGATGGCTACAAAGGAAACACTCACATGAGTGGATGGAACACTGGTAACAACTGGATTCTTTACATCAACGAAAACGTTACAGATCAACAAATTGCAGATTCTAAGAAAGAATTGGCAGAAGCTAAAGAATCTCCAGCGCTTGGATTTATCTTTAACACTGACAATGTGAAATCTGAAATTTCAGCTATCGCTAACACTATGCAACAATTCGATACAGCTATCAACACTGGTACTGTAGACCCAGATAAAGCTATTCCAGAATTGATGGAAAAATTGAAATCTGAAGGTGCTTACGATAAAGTATTGAATGAAATGCAAAAACAATACGATGAATTCTTGAAAAACAAAAAATCATAAGATCAATTGATTTCGTGTATTCATTCCTAATTCCTAAAATAAGAATCACTGCTTTCCTCAGGCTTATCTGGGGGAGGCAGTGGTTTTTTACCTTATTTAGATAATTATCCGAATTAGATGATATAAACAATATTAAAATGATAACAGGTAATTAAAATATTAAAATTTCTTATATCTTTATTAATTTTTCTTAAGTAGATTTTTAGAATAAAGTAGCTTATAATAAGAGTACAATGAAAGCGCTTAACATTGTGAAAATTCATCTTGTTCTGATTTAAGAGATCTATAGATACAAATTTTTAAGCAGTCGTATATAGATGTATGTCATTTATACAGTTCTATATGCTTAAAAATTTATACAATGATCAATTTAAACGAGGTAGGTGAAAAAATGATAAAAGTTGTTCTCTATTCTTTTTAGGAACAAGAAATTTTACATGAGGTTATTCAAATGAAAAAAACACCCAATCGATGGTTAATTTTGGCAGCAGCCATTTTAACGAATCTATCTCTAGGTGCTGGTTACGCCTGGTCAGTCTTTCAAAAGGCGCTGCTAGAAACCAATTCTAGTCAAGGATGGGTTCAAGCCCAAACTTCTTTGGCCTTTAGTATTTCTTTTGCAATGGTACCTGTTGGTATGATTATTTTCGGTCCTAAGGTTGATTCAGCAGGACCTAAGAAATTTGTATTCCTAGGTGGTATTCTCTTCGGTGCTGGTATGTTTGCTACTGGATTTGCTACTTCTCTTCCAGTCCTTTACCTCACTTACGGGGTTGTCCTAGGACTTGGTATTGGTTCAGCTTATGGAGCATCTACTTCAGTTGCCACTAAGTGGTTCCCAGATAAAAAAGGTTTAGCTGGTGGTTTGACAGCAGCAGGTTTCGGGTTAGGCCCGCTCATTATCGGTCCAGTTGCCAAAGCTTTGATTGCTTCTATGGGTGTTTACTCAACATTCAAAGTATTGGGTATCATTCTTCTAATTGTTATTTGTACTTCTTCATTGGTAATGGAGAAAGCTCCTGCAGCAGCGCCGGCAGCTGGAACAGCTCAACCAGAAGGTAAAACTTACAAAGAAATGCTTCGTGATGGAAATTACTGGCTTCTATGGTTGATTTACGTTCTTGGTGCTACTGGTGGAATGATGATTATCGGTACTGCAGCATCAATTTCTGACCAGTATAAACTTGTAGGAGAAGCTACACTCTTCGTTATGCTGGTATCTATCGCTAATACATTTGGTCGTATCTTCTGGGGTACGGTATCTGATAAGATTGGTCGCTATCCTACCGTTATTGCCATGTTTGGAGCAGTTGCTACTGGTTTGTTGCTCACAGCCTTCTTCAAAGGTCCTGGAAGCATCTTGGCCATCCTTGGAATTATGATGGTTGCCTTGTCATTTGGAGGCTTCCTCGGTTCATTCCCAGGAATTACTGCTGAAAACTGGGGAGTTACATACGTAGGGACAAACTATGGATGGATGTTTACTGCTTATGGCGTAGCTGCTATTGCTGGTCCTCAGTTAGGAGCACGTCTTGCACAGGCAAACCAAGGAGATTATACAATGGCCTTCTTTATCGTTATCGGCATGGCTATCCTTGGTATTCTACTCCAACTGTTCTATATGGCTAAAGCTAAAAAAGTTTAAAAATGAATCCTTGGAAAATCCAAGGATTTTTTAAAATATAATTGATACTAAGTGTAGTGTACAAGAAATTTTTTTCTAAATTGAAATATAGCAATTTCCAGTCAAATAAATTGCATTCGTTTTCTCAAGCAGGTATACTAGTATGGATAAATAAAAAATTTAGAAAATTTAAGAATAGAAAAGAGAACAAATCTTATGGCAAAAGATATTCGTGTCTTACTTTACTACCTTTATACTCCAATTGAAAATGCAGAGCAATTTGCTGCAGACCACTTGGCTTTCTGTAAATCAATCGGTCTTAAAGGCCGTATCCTAGTCGCTGACGAGGGAATTAACGGAACCGTTTCAGGTGACTACGAAACAACTCAAAAATACATGGACTACGTTCACAGCCTCCCAGGCATGGAAGACCTCTGGTTCAAGATTGACGAAGAAAATGAACAAGCCTTCAAGAAGATGTTTGTTCGCTACAAGAAAGAGATTGTCCACCTTGGTTTGGAAGACAACGACTTTGACAACGACATCAACCCACTTGAAACAACAGGTGCTTACCTGTCTCCAAAAGAGTTCAAAGAAGCGCTTCTTGATAAAGATACAGTTGTCCTTGACACACGTAATGATTATGAGTACGACCTAGGACATTTCCGTGGGGCTATCCGCCCAGACATCCGCAACTTCCGTGAGTTGCCACAGTGGGTTCGTGATAACAAGGAAAAATTCATGGACAAGCGTGTCGTGGTTTACTGTACAGGTGGCGTTCGCTGTGAGAAATTCTCAGGCTGGATGGTTCGTGAAGGTTACAAAGATGTTGGCCAATTGCACGGAGGAATCGCAACTTACGGTAAAGACCCAGAAGTCCAAGGTGAGCTTTGGGATGGAAAAATGTACGTCTTTGACGAGCGTATCGCCGTTGATGTCAACCATGTCAACCCAACTATCGTAGGGAAAGACTGGTTTGATGGAACACCATGTGAACGTTATGTCAACTGTGGAAATCCCTTCTGTAACCGTCGTATCTTGACATCAGAAGAAAATGAAGACAAGTACCTTCGTGGCTGCTCTCACGAGTGTCGTGTTCACCCACGTAACCGCTATGTCTCAGAAAATGAATTGACACAAGCTGAAGTTATCGAGCGCCTAGCCGCTATCGGTGAAAGCTTGGATCAAGCAGCTACTGTATAAGATCAAACAGTCCTTAGGGGCTGTTTTTCTATGCTTTGTACTCAAAAATCTAAAGTTTGTTTCTGTATCTTTCAGAAAAATAAGGTATACTGTATGTAAACGATTTCAAAGGAGTCCAGTTATGGCGAAAACATTTTTTATTCCAAATAAACAGAGCATTTTAGGAGAACAGGAGATTTTGACTGCCAAGTCCATCTTGGCCTTGGTAGATGGCTTGGAGTCACATAGCTATGATGCTGTCTATCTCCGTCAGCCACTTAATCGTCTCGAGTATATTGAGTGTGCGATAGTGGGGCAATCACAATTTCTCTTTGAAGTTAGTTATGCTGATGGTCAAAAGGCTTACCGTGTCGATCTTCCTGACCTACTTACAAAGACAGACTGGCAGATTATCAAATCATTTTTAGACGCCCTGCTTGCTTACACAGGAACGGAGATTGAGGGGCTAGATGGCTTTGACTTTGAAGCTTATTTCCAAGCAGGTATTCAAGCCTATCTTGCAGACACTGCGGCTCGTTTTACGATTTGCCAAGGAATTTTTAATCCTGTTTTCTTTAGTCATGAGGATTTGAAAAGCTTTTTAGGGGCAGATGGCTTGGCTCAGTTTGAAGCGCGTGTGCGTGCGGTTCAAGAGACAGATGCCTACTTTGCAAGAGTTTCCTTTTATCAGGATGGAGAAGGGAAAGTGCATGGCGTTTACCATCTAGCTCAAGGAGTCAAGACAGTTTTACCGAGAGAACCATTTGTACCTGTAGCCTATATTGAGCAATTGGTGGATAAGGAAGTCCAGTGGGAGATTGACTTGGTTCAAATCACAGGAGATGGCTCTAAACCAGAAGACTATGAATCCATTGCCCGCTTGGGCTATGCACAATTCCTAGAATCACTACCATCAGCATCTTACCACCAACTAGATGCCAATCAATTGGAAATCCAACCCATCTTAGACAAAGATTTTAAAACATTAGCACAAGAAAAGTAAAGCAGAAGCAGGTCAATCGACTTGCTTTTTTGGCATATAAAAAATCCTGCCATGGGTGACAGGATTGAATTTTAAAGAAAGGCCAAGATACGAAGGTAATCTCCAATCAGTGCTACTTCAGCTACAAAGAAGAGGAGGATAATGACTCCATTCACAAGGACAGACAAGAATAATTGATAGAAGGAGTCGGCTTCACTTGCTTGACTTGGTCTTGTAATGATATGGAGGCTAGCAAGTAGAATGATTCCAATGCTAATCACACACAAGAGAGCTGTAAATCGTAGGCTATCAAAGAAGGCAAAGAAACTAGCAATGGCAGTGAGGAAGATTGGAATTGCCAAGAGTTGACTATATTGTTGGAGAACCTTTTCTAGCGTCCAGTCCTTTTCTTGGTAGATAAACCGTCTCACAACGAAACTACCCAAGAGGAATGAAAAGAAGAAGAGTGTTGTCGCTACTAGGATAGAGATGATAGAAAAGAGAGTTAAAGGAACTAGCTGCTCAGGGAAGTGGCTGTTGATAGTTGCTATATGTCCATAGTAGGCTTGTTTGATGTGATAGATACTAAAGAAAAAGGAAGATGCAGAAAACAGAATGAGCAAGAGAAAGGCTGTGTAACTGTGTGTGCTACTTGTTTCAAGCTTGCTTGTAGGAGATTTGATCGCTTCCACTAGCCAAGACCAAAAATCAAGCACTTGCTCTTTCCATTTATCCCTAGATTTTGGAGCTTGGTCGGGAATATAAGGACTTTCTAAGGATTTACTGAGAAGAAGGGGCTCTTTCGTGGTTGGTTTTTGCTGAGGAAGAGCTTCTTGGTTCTTTTCAGCTATAGTGACTTTTTCTGTTTCTTTAGAAATATCTGGCCCTTCTTCAGTAGAATCTAATGCTTTCTTTTCTTCTATTTCTGTTCTCGCTTCACTGTCTTCAGGAGCTTCAATTTTCTCTTCTTGCTGGCTTTCCAGTTCGACTTCAGCTTGAGAGACTTCCTCCTCTACTTGAGTATTTTTTTCAATTGGTGTATCGAGATCGGCTATCGTTTCTTCAGCCTTGTCTGCAACCTCTTGAGTTTGCTCTTCAGGTTTGTTCTTGCTTGTTGTTTTTACAAAATCATTACTTTCAAACCATTCTTGTTTCATGGTAGAACCTCCTTTTTAGTTGTATATACATCATTTTGGTAGATATAAGTAGATTTGTTAAGGTCTGTTGGCTGTAGTTTCAAGACTAATATAATTTTCAGCCCTAGCTATGAGTTGACCTTTTACATCGGTTTTTTCAGTTTTGTAAGGGTTGCTTAATTCGTTTGGGTGATGTTGACTCTCATCTCTTGATAACTGATAAATAGGACCATAGTGACTTGATAGGTCTAAGTTGATTTCTTGGCTTTCTTTTTGAGTTAGTGTGATGCTAAGTTCATTTTTAGAAGTTAGTTCTACCTTACCATATACTTTAATATTGTCAACGTAGAAGTGATTTTTTGTTGACTCTAGCTGACTATCTGTAAGGTCTGTATCAAAGATATTAACGATATTAGGGGTTGTGAGTTTACTGTTTTTGATACGACTTCCTTCAATTCGGAGGATATAGCTGTTTGTATTGAGGGTCGCATTTTCAAGACTAGCATTTATGATGGTGGTTTGTCCGCGATTGGCTGAGATGTTGATCCCTTTTAGAGTTCTCCCTTTTGGCAGTTGGAGAATAACTTCATTAAAACGACTAGAGTAGCTACTTACAATATGGAGAATCCCATCAATTCCAGAAGAGATAAATGGACTTTCAGACAGTTTCTTATCAGTGAGACTCAGAGTTCTATCGTTCTGATTGGTGATAAGATCATGGTGAGCAGAAAGAGATGGATGGTAAGAAATGTGGATTTGATCATCGAAAGAGTCTGTGATGGTCAGCGCGTGTTGGTGGAGAGTGATTTCTAGGTTTTCGACTTCCTTGCCAAAGGTTAGCTCTTCCGTACGGCTATCATAGACAGGTTCTTTGGACAAGGAAAGTAGGCTCTTAATCCCATCAGATTGGATACCTACGAAGAGTAGGATAAAGCCGATAACAGTAGTCACCACACCAAAAATGAGAAATCCTTTTGTCAATTTACGCATGCTGGTCACCTCTCTTTCCTTTTTTGAGAACAAATTGCACCAGGCGAACAATGAGTAGGCCGAAGAAGCGGGCTACATAGGAAATACCTAGTAAGACTAGTGAAGAAGCACCGATGGCCAGTAAACCAGCACCGAAAATCAAGATAAAGGCTGATTTGGCTTGGGCTAGGACAGTGAAACTTTCAACTAAAAATAGGAATCCGCCGATGATACCAAGTATGGAAACCGCAAAGAAAGCCAGAATGACAGTCAAAGCTGCCACAAGGATTGCGAACAGGGCCACGAGGATAGCGATTCCCAGAGGAATACCGATGGGTGCTGCAAGGAGGGCTAACAAGGCGATATGTAAAATTTGTCGGTTATTTTTTTGAGCAGGCGCTTCATTGATTTTTTTATCGAGAAGATTGGAGAGGACTTCGTGAGCTGCTTCCTTAGGAGTTCCCAAGCTAGCGATGAGTTCTTCTTCTCCTTCGACTCCAGCATCGTCAAAGAGTTCTCTGAAATAGTCCATGGCTTCAATTTGGTCAGCCTGAGGCAGTTTTTTGAGATATAGTTCTAGCTGAGTCAGGTATTCAGTTCTTGTCATGGCGGATACTCCCTTCTATGATGCCATTGATGGTGTCTGTATAGAGTGTCCATTCATCTTTTAGGGTCAAGAGCTGCTCTATACCACCATTTGTCAAGGAGTAGTATTTGCGCATGCGACCTTGGAACTCTCTGGAATAGGTGGTCAGAAAGCTATTGCCCTCTAATTTTTTGAGAATGGGATAGAGTGTGGATTCTTTGATATTAGCGATGAGCTTAATGGTTTGGCTAATCTCATAACCATAAGAATCCCCTTTTTCCAGTACGGCCAAGATGAGAAATTCAATCAAGGCAGAGGATGTTGGAAAGTACATGAGAAACCTCCTTTTCTAATGTGTAAGATTTTTATATATAATTTTTCTACACATACATTGTACAACTAAAAGAAAGCCCTGTCAAGAGAAATGTGTAAAATTTTTATATATAAAAAACTTCTAGCTAAAACTAGAAGTTTAGAGGATTTTATCAGCTCTGTCCACTGTAAAGAGGGCCACAGTCATCAGGATATCGACGAGCAAGAGGGCAGCTACAGCTGGTACCCAAGAGTGGAAAAGGTCAAAACTGTAACCAAAGAGAGTCGGCCCAAAGGCTGCTAGGATATAGCCTCCTGTTTGAGAAAGGCCAGATAATTGGGCTGTCTTTTCAGGAGCGCTTGTCTTGAGTGAAAAGTTGACCATGAGATAAGGGAAGAGGGCACTGGTTGCGGTTCCGATGAGGAGATGGATGGCAAGCCAGTAAATGAAATGATTGATCGGGAAGAAGAGCATGGAAATGCCGACCACACCAGCTAGTGAGACCAGAGTGAGCATGAGCTGCCGATTACGAGTTGATAAGCTGGTTGTCAGGCTTGGGATGGTCATTGAAAAAGGAATGCTAATCAGAGAGAAGATAGAAGTCAGCAAGCCAGCTTCGTGACTAGATAGGCCTGCATGGATAGCCATAGTAGGTAGCCAAGTCATAGCAGTGTAAAAGAGCAAGGATTGAAAACCTGCAAAAACAATAACTGCCCAGACTTGTTTATTACGCATGACCTTTGTTTGGCTTTTTTGTTTGGTTTGTGGAGCCAGTCTGTGATTATAGCGGTGATTTGGCAACCAGACCAAAAAAGTTGCTAGACAGAGCAGGGTGAGGAGGATGATGAGGCCTTTCCAAGAACTGGCTTGTGTAATGGGCACAGCCAGATAGGAAGCCAGAGCCGTCGCAATCCCCATAGAAGTTACATATAAGGTGGTCAGAAAACCAATTTTTTTTGGCTGATTGGCTTGGATAAGACTAGGAAGTAGAACGTTGATGACTGCGATACTTGCCCCAACCATCAAGGTTCCTAGATAGAGCAGGGGTAGATTGATTAGTCGAATCAGAGAGCCAATGGTCAAGAAGAAGAGGCTATAGGTGAAGAGATGCTCCAAGCCAATTTTCTGAGCCAGTCGGGTAGAAAATAGCGAGAAGAGGGTAAACATGAGGAGGGGAAGGCTGGTCAAGACACCAAGTGAACTAACTTCTACTCCCAGACCTTGTGAAATATCCCCCAAAATAATGGGTAAAACAGTAAAAGGAGTCCGCAAGGAAACACCAATCAGGATAATACCTGGAACAAAAAAAAGTGATTGCTTTTTCATATAATACCTCTTCTAGCTGATTTTAATAACAGCTTATTTTAAGGCTTTTTCACTATAATGTCAAGTAAGGTTTCTGGCTTTCAAGATAAAAATGGGAAAGTCTTGAAAATTATGATAAAATAGTGGAAGGAAATCTATACATTGGAGAAAAACTGTGTCTGAAAAGCAAAAAATCAGCGTATTGATGTCGGTCTATATCAAGGAAAATCCGACATTTTTAAAGGATGCTATTGAGAGTGTTCAAAATCAGACCCTGAAACCGAGCGAGTTAGTTCTGGTTGAGGATGGGCCTTTGACACCTGAGCTCTATCAGGTGTTAGACCAAGTGGAGGCTGAGTCTGAAATTCCAGTGAAACGCTGTCCTCTTGAGCAAAATCAAGGTTTGGGTCTGGCTCTTCGACAGGGTGTTTTGCAGTGTCAGTATGATATTATTGCCCGTATGGATACGGATGATATAGCTGTTCCAGACCGTTTTGAGAAACAGGTTCAGTTAATGGAGAGAGACAATCTCGACCTATTAGGTGGACATATTGCAGAGTTTATTGACAATCCTGATGAGATTGTTTCTTATCGTCGTGTTCCGACTCAACATGCAGATATTGTGGCTTATCAAAGGATGAGAAGTGCCTTTAACCACATGACTGTCATGTTCAAGAAGGATATGGTTCTCAAGGCAGGCAACTATGAGGATGGGCTTTATATGGAGGATGACCTCCTCTGGCTCAATATGATTGCTGCAGGAGCTAAGACTGGAAATCTGGATCAAATCTTGTGTAAGGTTCGTGTCGGAGCAGGGATGTTTGAGCGTCGTGGGGGACTGCGTTACCTCAAACTCTATCGTCAAGCTCGCCAGCGCATGCTGAAGAGAGGGCAAATTTCTTACATGGAGTATGCTAAGAGTGTTGCCATTCAGATGGTTGTTGCCCTTTGTCCAGGATTTGTCCGACAGTTTATTTTTATGAAGCTGTTACGAAAAAGCAATTAAAAGATTGTAGCAAATCGTAAACTAGAGAAAAAGTGTTATAATAACAATATAATGCTCTTCGGAAATCTCTTCAAACCGCGTCAACGTCGCCTTGCCGTACTCAAGTACAGCCTGCGGCTAGTTTCCTAGTTTGCTCTTTGATTTTCATTGAGCATAATCATCCGGCTCTTTTAAGGAGGAGTAAATTTCTATGAATAAAAAACTCACAGATTATGTGATTGATCTGGTGGAAATTTTAAATAAACAACAAAAACAAGTCTTCTGGGGCATATTTGATATTTTTAGTATGGTGGTTTCCATCATTGTATCTTATATCTTATTTTACGGACTAATTAACCCAGCACCTGTTGATTACATCATCTATACGAGTTTGGCCTTCCTGTTCTATCAATTGATGATTGCATTTTGGGGGTTGAACGCTAGTATCAGCCGTTACAGCAAGATTACGGATTTTATGAAAATCTTTTTTGGTGTGACTGCGAGCAGTGTTTTGTCTTATGGAATCTGCTATGCCTTCTTGCCACTCTTTTCAATCCGTTTCATCATTCTCTTTATCTTGTTGAGTACCTTCTTGATTTTATTGCCACGGATTACTTGGCAGTTAATCTACTCTAAACGCAAAAAAGGCAGTGGTGATGGAGAACACCGTCGGACCTTCTTGATTGGTGCTGGTGATGGTGGGGCCCTCTTTATGGATAGTTACCAACATCCAACCAGTGAATTAGAACTGGTCGGTATTTTGGATAAGGATTCTAAGAAAAAGGGTCAAAAACTTGGTGGTATTCCTGTTTTGGGCTCTTATGATAATCTGCCGGAATTAGCCAAACGCCACCAAATCGAGCGTGTCATCGTTGCGATTCCGTCGCTTGATCCGTCAGAATATGAGCGTATCTTGCAGATGTGTAATAAGCTGGGTGTCAAATGTTACAAGATGCCTAAGGTTGAAACCGTTGTTCAGGGACTTCACCAAGCAGGTGGAGGCTTCCAGAAGATTGATATCACAGACCTTTTGGGTCGTCAGGAAATTCGTCTTGACGAATCGCGTCTGGGTACAGAACTTACAGGTAAGACCATCTTAGTCACAGGGGCTGGTGGTTCAATCGGTTCTGAAATCTGTCGCCAAGTTAGCCGCTTCAATCCTGAACGCATCGTCTTGCTCGGTCACGGGGAAAATTCAATCTACCTTGTTTATCATGAATTGATTCGCAAGTTCCAAGGGATTGATTATGTACCAGTTATCGCAGATATTCAAGACTACGACCGTCTCTTGCAAGTCTTTGAGCAGTACAAGCCAGCTATTGTTTATCATGCGGCGGCCCACAAACACGTTCCTATGATGGAGCGCAATCCAAAAGAAGCCTTCAAGAACAATATTCGTGGAACCTACAATGTTGCTAGGGCTGTTGATGAAGCCAAAGTACCTAAAATGGTTATGATTTCGACAGATAAGGCGGTTAATCCACCCAATGTTATGGGAGCAACCAAGCGCGTGGCTGAGTTGATTGTCACTGGCTTTAACCAACGTAGCCAATCAACCTACTGTGCGGTTCGTTTTGGGAATGTTCTTGGTAGCCGTGGTAGTGTGATTCCAGTCTTTGAACGTCAGATTGCTGAAGGTGGGCCTGTAACGGTAACAGACTTCCGCATGACCCGTTACTTTATGACCATCCCAGAAGCTAGCCGTTTGGTTATCCATGCTGGTGCTTATGCCAAGGATGGAGAAGTCTTTATCCTTGATATGGGCAAACCAGTCAAGATTTATGACTTGGCTAAGAAAATGGTCCTTCTAAGTGGACACACCGAAAGTGAAATTCCAATCGTTGAAGTTGGAATCCGACCAGGTGAAAAACTCTACGAAGAACTCTTGGTGTCAACCGAACTGGTTGATAATCAGGTTATGGATAAGATTTTCGTTGGTAAGGTCAATGTCATGCCTCTAGAAGCCATCGATCAAAAGATTGAAGAGTTCCGCACTCTCAGTGGAGATGAGTTGAAGCAGGCTATTATCGCCTTTGCTAATCAAACAACCCACGTTGAATAAAAAAGAAAAACGCATATTATCAAGTTGTTCACCTTGGTAATATGCGTTTTGTTATGTATAGATTGCCTCATTTTCTTCTGAAATGGAGTTGTTGCCCAGTCTATGTTATTGGAAATAGGCCAAAACGTCTATGGGTTTGTGGGCGATATAATCAGGTTGATAGTTTAGTAGATCTGCTTGCTCTCCAAATCCCCAAGTGACGGCCAATTTCTGAATGCCTGTTTCTTGAGCCCCTAGCATATCAAACTTGGTATCACCGATGATGATGGCCTGTTCAGGGGCTAGTTGATGTGTCTGCAAGGCTTGGCGAATGACATCTGCCTTATGGGGTGCTTCAGGACTGGAACCATAAATGTCCTCAAAGAAATGATGGATTCCCAAATTTTTAGTCATATCCTGAGCGGTTGGAGTATTCTTTGTAGTGGTGATATAGAGAGGATAATTTTTTGATAATTCCTCAAGCAATTCTACAATCTGAGGGAAGAGCTGAGCTTCATGGATGCCTTTTTCCTTATAGTAAGAACGGTATATCTGCACAGCTTCAGAGATTTGTTCTTTGGGAAGGCAGGTCGCAAAACTACTTTCAAGGGGCGGTCCCATAAAACCACGAATCGTTTTGGCATCAGGGCTAGGCACGCCTAGCTCCTTAAAAGTATGGGTAAAGGCATTGTGAATCCCGATAGAACTGTCAACGAGGGTTCCATCCAGATCAAAAAAGATAGCTGAGATAGAGGTCATAGTTTCTCCTATTTGATAAGCTTATTCTCCGAAAATTTCTTTTTGGAGGCGACGACCAGTTGGGGTAGCAGCTAGTCCACCTTCAGCTGTTTCACGAAAGGCAGTTGGCATGCTTGCTCCTACTTGATACATGGCATCGATAACTTCATCCACAGGGATTTTAGATTCGATACCTGCCAAGGCCATGTCTGCTGCGATGAAGGCAAAGCTAGCTCCCATGGCATTGCGTTTGACACAGGGAACTTCGACCAAACCTGCAACAGGATCACAGATGAGACCCAGCATATTTTTAATGACAAAGGCAATGGCTTGGCTGGCCTGATAAGGTGTTCCACCAGCAGCTAGAGTCAAGGCGGCAGCACTCATAGCAGAGGCCGAACCAACCTCGGCCTGACAGCCACCCTCAGCGCCTGAGATAGAGGCATTGTTTGCGATGACTAGTCCAAAGGCACCGGCAGCAAAGAGGAAATCCAGCTGTTGTTCGTGGCTGAGGTCTAATTTTTCAATAGCAGCAGTGAGAACTGAAGGCAGACAGCCAGCACTTCCAGCGGTCGGAGTGGCACAAACCAAGCCCATTTTTGCATTGTGTTCATTGACTGCGATGGCATTTCGAGCAGCAGAGAGAATCGTATAATCCGATAAGGTTTTTCCGTTTTTGATGTAGTGGTCCAATTTGGCAGCATCTCCACCTGTCAGGCCACTACGAGATTTATTTTCATTGAGGCCGAGTTGGACAGAGGCTTTCATGACTTCCAGATTGCGCTCCATGAGAAGGAGAACCTCTTCACGTTCGCGACCGGTCAATTCAAACTCTGTTGTAATCATGAGTTCTGCGATATTTCCTTGGAAGTCCAGTTCTGCCTGCTCGACCAATTCTTTGATAGAATAAAACATGCTTCCTCCTATTTAAAGAAATTGACATTGTGGAGATGAGGGATTTTTCGAATTTCTTCGATGGCCTCATCACAGTTGCGACTGTCAACTTCGATAATCATAATAGCTTTTTCACCAGCTTTTTCACGAGTAACATTCATCTGGGCGATATTGATACCATAGCGTGAAAGGGCCTCCGTTACGAGGGCAATCATACCTGGAATATCTTGATGAACAATGATGATAGTCGGTGTATTCATATTGAGAGAGACGGCAAAGCCATTGAGTTCGGTTACCTGAATATTTCCTCCACCGATAGAAATACCAGTCACGCTGATGGTCTTGTGAGCATTTTTGACGGTAATTTTAGTGGTATTAGGATGCGGAGCATTGCTGTCTTTCTGAATGGTCCAGACAATCTTGATGCCACGCTTGTGGGCAATCTCCAGACTGTTTGGAATTTCAGGATCATCTGTATCCATGCCCAAAATACCTGCAACAAGGGCTAGGTCTGTCCCGTGACCACGATAGGTCTTGGCAAATGAGTTAAAAAGTTGGAATTCGACTTCTGTCGGAGTATCATCAAAAATGGAAGAGACAATCTTCCCAATACGGACAGCACCAGCTGTATGGCTACTAGATGGGCCAATCATAACTGGTCCGATGATATCAAAGACAGATTGAAAACGAAGTGATTTCATCAGTTTCCCCTTATAAAAATTCTTATCTCTATTATATCAAAGAATGAGGGTCTTGGCTTTAATTGTGGATGAAAACCTTTTTACACTACAAATAGCATAAAAATAGTATCTTTTATGACAAAAAACACATTATTTAGGGAAATAAAAAATAATTTTGTAATATTTCTACATAAAAGTGTCAAGAAACAGTAATATTTAAAGGGTATGATAGAACTATAGAAAGAAGGAGAATTTTCAAATATGAAATCAACAACTAAAAAGATTAAAGCAACTCTTGCAGGAGTAGCTGCCTTGTTTACAGTATTTGCTCCAGCATTTGTATCTGCTCAAGAATCATCAACTTACACTGTTAAAGAAGGTGATACACTTTCAGAAATCGCTGAAACTCACAACACAACAGTTGAAAAATTGGCAGAAAACAACCACATTGACAACATTCATTTGATTTATGTTGGTCAAGAGTTGGTTATTGATGGCCCTGTAGCGCCTGCTTCAACACCAGCGCCAACTACTTATGCAGCACCAGCTGCTCAAGATGAAACTGTTTCAGCTCCAGTAGCAGAAACTACAGAAGTAGTGGAAGAAACTCCAGTAGTAAGCGAAGCAGTAGCAGAAGAAACAGTTGCTTCAACTGTCAGCGGATCTGAAGCAGAAGCCAAAGAATGGATCGCTCAAAAAGAATCAGGCGGTAGCTACACAGCTACAAACGGACGTTATATCGGACGTTACCAATTGACAGATTCATACTTGAACGGTGACTACTCAGCTGAAAACCAAGAACGTGTAGCAGATGCCTACGTTGCAGGACGTTACGGTTCATGGACAGCTGCTAAAAACTTCTGGCTTAACAACGGCTGGTATTAAGAAATAGGGGAAGAGCTTTGAATAGCTCTTTTTTCTTACATTTTGAGAAGTCTGTTCACTCTTTGTAGACAATATGACATAATCTTCTTAAAAAGTAGTATAATGTTTTTATAGAATATAAATAGTGGTGGATAGCATGCATGCATTATTAGCAACAAGATTAAAAAATAAGCGAAAAGAGCTGGGCTGGTCGCAAAAAGAATTGGCAGAAGGAATTTGCCAACAAACTCAGATAAGTCGCATGGAACAAGGTAAATATATGCCAGGAGCAGATTTGTTATATAAATTATCTGAAAAAATGGGCTTAAATATGGACTATTTCTTTTCAGGAGAAATTTCGAAAGAGTTTCTAGGCTTGTCTGCTTTCAAGAGGTTGTCTGAAACATTGTTGGAAAATCAAGATTATGCCTCTTTGAAATATGCTTTTGAGGGAGAAAGAAAGCAACAGATTTCTTTATCTTTTGATGAAAAGATTTATCTGGACTGGATAGATGCCATTCTAACCTATCAATGTGAACATCAATTAAAACTAGCTATTTCAAAAATAGAGGACATCCTCAGTAGGATTAGTATTGAGAAAGTGGACTACTTATATATTTTGAATACCCTGCTGATTTTCTTAGGCTATGATGAGGATAAGGAGAAATTTGAACAACTATATGAACAGGTTTCCGTAGCTCTTTCAAAAATCGATACCAGTGTGCGTGAACAAATTGAGTTGTATATCAAAATAAAATACAATTATTGTTACCACCTTTGGAAACAGGAGGAGATGGATAAGTCCAGAGCGCTATTATTGGAGATAATTGAATTTTGTAACAAATATCATAGTAGCTTTAGGTTAGCAGATTTATATTGTTTGTTGGGAAATGTAACAGAGGCTCTTGATATCTCTGTTGCTAAGGACTATTATATAAAAGCTAAGGTGCTTTATCTAATTGAAAATAATGAAGTCATGGCACTCAAGGTAGAACAATATCTGATGGATAAGTAGTCGGAGAATGTATAAGGATAGCAGAAGCTATCTTTTTTATGCGCAGAATATAACTATAATTCTTCTTTTTGAAAACATTTAGATTATTACTTAAATTACTTGACAGTTTATATATGTTGATTTATAATATAGGTAAAGCAAGAATTTTGTAAGCGTTAACAAATACAGTGCCCTTAACTTTGTATTCATCAAAGAATTATGATGTAGCTAGAAAAGAAAGAATTCTAGCTTGATATAATGTTACCAGTCTTATTTAAAGTTATGATGGAACTATTTTCAAAATAAATAGGCCTCTGTTTTAGGCAGAAGCGTGAATCAGGAGGTTAAGCGATGAACTACAATTTAAAATATATCTTATCAGGAATATTTGTCCTAGTCTTTATAGGTTTCCTAGTCTGGATGCGTTATTTTAATCAGAAGAAGGAAAAGGAGCATTCAGATGTGTCTTTTGAAGCGAGGTTAGATAGTGAAGTCAAGACCTTATATAAACAACTAGGATTGGGTGAGGAGCCTCATTATTTCTTAGCATATCGCTACTTACACCCTTGGTTTAATCTAGCGATTTTACCACCAACAGTTGAAATTCTCTTAACTAAAATAGCGTTGGTGATGGTAACTCCAGATGAACTACTGATAAGAAATATTGGGAATGGGATGACTTTCACAAGTGAGTATCATCGTGATTTGCGACAAGGACTTATCCGCATTCCAAAATCAGAGATGAAAGAATTTGAGATTCGTAACTGGAAAAAATTTTTTGTATTTGGCGATTTTTTGACAATTAAAACAAGCCAACATAGCTATTATTTGCAGGTTAGAGATGATGGACTTCAAAAAGGAAGTCTTTCTACCAAACATTTCTCCGACTTGAAACGACAAGATTTTCTCGGATTATTGACAGATAAAAGAACATTCTGATAGACAATTGCTTTAGAGTCTTATTGTAAACTTTACAAATGAGCTGTAAACACTAGAATCCATTCAGAAAGGCAATTCCTATGCAAAATAAAATTTTAATCATTGTTTATATTTTAGCCTCGCTAATCATCAGTTTTATAATCTTTTCACTTTTACATATTGATTTTAGATGGTGGACAACTCTGGCTATAAGTGCAGGATTTATTTACACCTACTTAAAATTTAGTAAAAAATAAAAAGCAATTGTACCTATATCGCTTTCGTCTTTTCACAGGAGGTATCTCTATGAAAAAAATCAGTCATCTTTGTATGCTCCTGCTTTTGCTGTGTACTACGTTTTTTGTCCTGAATGTAAATGTTACACGTGAAATAGTGCGGATTCAGGAGATGGGCAAGACAACCTATTCATTTGACTTGTACTTGAAAGATGTCACTAAACCGACAGAAACGATTCTCCAATTTTTTGAAGAGGTTGCAAGTCAAGACAAGGTCTCTATTATCAAAGTAGATAATGGCGATGAGGCCGTCAAGGCTGGTGTTTTTAATAAGGAAACCTTCCCCTATCAGGAGTTCGGTCTGACTTCTCTGGATTTTTCAAAGAATGAGAAGGGAGTCTACAGCAACCAGGACCTTCCCAATAATCTAGGAACCATTCCCACCTTTTTAAAGGTGAAACTCATTCGACTCCAGACCTTCCGATCCTATATTGAGGATAAATCCCATACTGTAAATGGGCGCTACATGATTACCTCCAGCAAAGAGATAGATCGTGATACCATTCTACAAAAGTGGAGTGATTTTTTCCAGATAGATAAGACGATTTTGTTAGAACCCACTTACCGAAGTCAGGTTGGAGTGCTAAATCAAGAGTTGTTACTATCTATCATTATCTTTATCTTGGCAATCTTGCTTGTGATTTTAATGACAGTTTATCAGCCGATGATGGAGATGAAACGAGTGGGGGTTCAAAAGTTACTTGGTTTTCAAAGCAGAGCGATTTTAGCTGGTTTTGTAAAGACTAATTTTTATCTTCTCTTGGGTGGAAGTCTTATCATTGACTTGGGACTATTTTTAGTGCTGGACTACAGACCAAAACTTCTGTTCCCAAGTTTACTTTTATCCCAATTTCTGCTTTTACAGTTGTATTTGTTCATCAGTTGGCTGACCTACCTGATGATTCAGAAAATGACAGTCAGTTCCATGTTGAAAGGTTTTTCATCTGTCAAACTTGGTCTTATCTTCAATTATGTGATGAAAATAGGGACAACTATTTTACTGACGGTTTTACTGATTGGGGTAGGCAGAAGTCTAGAACAAGAAAACAAAGAACTTGCTTATCAGCAACAGTGGGTAAGTCAAGGTAATTACCTGACCTTAGAAACCTTCAAACTCAATGATAATCTGTGGCAAGAAGAGCTAGCAGGGTCAGGGAAATCTACAGATTATTTCTATCGATTTTATCAGGATTTGGTAGAAAAAACGCAGGCGGGCTATGTGCAGAGTAGCAGTCTTCCTGTAAAAAATTTTGTCCAATCAGAACAGATTCAGCAATATCAGTTAACAGATACGGTGGATGTTTACTATGCCAATCGCAATTTTCTAAAGAGCAAGGGATTCAAGCTACCAGATACCGGTATTAAAAAAGTTATTTTGATGCCAGCAAGTACGAAAGGTGAAGAAGATAAAAATCAGCTCTTGGGGAAGTTAATTGCCTTTCATTCGATGAAGTATGAAGAGCAGCAAAAACGAACGATAGAGGAGATGGATGTCGAGATTGCCTATTATGAAGGAGATTGGTCATTTTTCCCATATAGTAATAAGCGAAAGGAAAATCTCTCCAATCCAATTATTAGCTTGGTCAATGATTCTGATATGATGTGGGATGAGAAAGCCTCCCTGTCAACAACTGGCTTAAATAATCCGATTAAAATTGAAAATACGGTTCAACATCAAAAAGAGATTACAGAGTTAGTTGAGAAATTGTCAGATGGAAATTATTTAAAATTTTCATCTATTCAAGCAATTCAAGAGGGGATAGTTGATACCTATCGGGATTCTGTTCGTAATTTTAACGTTCTTTTTGCCTTATTTGCTCTTCTCAGTATGATTGTCTCCTACTTTTTACTCGTTACCACTTTCTTGTTGAAGCGCAGGGATATCATTACCAAGAAGTTTATGGGGTGGAAACTGGTCGATCGCTACCGTCCTCTCCTCGTTCTGCTCTTGCTGGGCTATAGTCTCCCTCTTCTGGTCTTGATTTTCTTTGCCCATGCGCTCTTGCCGCTTCTGCTGTTTGCAGGTTTTACATGTCTGGATATACTATTTGTGCTAGGCTTGGCTTCTAGGATGGAGAAAAGAAGTCTAGTAGAGTTATTGAAAGGGGGCATCTTATGATTGAGTTGGAAAATATTACCAAAACCATTGGGGGAAAAGTGATTTTGGATCACTTGTCTCTCAGGATTGATCAGGGGGATTTGGTAGCCATTGTTGGTAAGAGTGGTAGTGGTAAGTCGACCTTGTTAAATTTATTAGGTTTGATAGATGGTGATTATAGCGGACGGTATGAGATTTTTGGCCAGACAAATCTAGCGGTCAATTCTGCCAAGTCGCAAACAATAATCCGTGAACATATCTCTTATCTATTTCAAAATTTTGCCCTGATTGATGATGAAACGGTCGAGTACAATCTCATGCTGGCGCTGAAATATGTGAAATTGTCCAAGAAAGACAAGCTCAAAAAGGTGGAAGAGATTTTAGAGAGGGTAGGTTTGTCAGCTACTTTGCATCAAAAGGTCTCTGAGTTATCTGGTGGCGAACAACAACGAATTGCAGTTGCTAGAGCCATTTTAAAACCCAGCCAGCTGATTTTAGCCGATGAACCAACAGGTTCGCTGGATCCTGAAAATAGAGATTTGGTCTTGAAATTTCTCTTAGAGATGAATCGAGAAGGGAAAACAGTCATTATCGTGACCCACGATGCTTATGTAGCCCAACAATGTCATCGTATCATTGAATTGGGCAAGGGAAAATGAGTTCGTCCAGCTACTTTTGACTGACTGAATACTCATGTTTTCCAAAGAGAAATAGCATAAATACGCCTAGGAATGACATTTTTATGTAATTTTCCTAGGTTTTTCTGTTTTAAATTGAAAAAAATTACAATTTAGGCTTGACAAACGATGAGGATAGGAGTATTATTTATACAACTAAAAAGAATAAACATAAAGGAGGCTTTGTTATGAATAAGATGAAGAAGGTGTTGATGACGATGTTTGGTTTAGTGATGCTCCCCCTACTATTTGCTTGTAGTAACAATCAATCGGCTGGAATTGAAGCCATCAAGTCCAAAGGAAAATTGGTTGTAGCCCTCAATCCAGATTTTGCTCCATTTGAATACCAAAAAGTGGTTGATGGGAAAAATCAGATTGTGGGTTCAGATATCGAATTAGCCAAGGCTATCGCAACAGAACTAGGTGTTGAATTGGAACTATCTCCCATGAGTTTTGACAATGTACTGGCTAGTGTTCAATCAGGAAAAGCTGACCTTGCCATATCAGGTGTTTCTAAGACAGATGAACGGAGTAAGGTATTCGATTTTTCAACTCCCTACTATACTTCAAAAAATAAGCTCATTGTCAAAAAATCTGATTTAGCCACTTATCAGTCTGTAAACGACTTAGCGCAGAAAAAGGTCGGAGCGCAGAAAGGTTCGATTCAGGAGACGATGGCGAAAGATTTGCTACAAAATTCTTCCCTCGTATCTCTGCCTAAAAATGGGAATTTAATCACAGATTTAAAATCAGGGCAAGTGGATGCCGTTATCTTTGAAGAACCAGTTGCTAAGGGATTTGTGGAAAATAATCCTGATTTAGCAATCGCAGACCTCAATTTTGAAAAAGAGCAAGAGGATTCCTACGCGGTCGCTATGAAAAAAGATAGCAAGGAATTGAAAGAGGCAGTCGATAAAACCATTCAAAAGTTGAAGGAGTCTGGAGAATTAGACAAACTCATTGAGGATGCCTTTAAAGCGTCCATTGAAAAATAGAAAGAAGGAAAAGAACATGAGTAAAGAAAAAGTAATTTTGGCCTATTCTGGCGGTTTGGATACATCAGTTGCTATTACCTGGCTAAAGAAAGACTATGATGTTGTTGCAGTTTGTATGGATGTGGGTGAAGGGAAAGACTTAGATTTCATCCATGATAAGGCTCTCAAGGTTGGAGCAGTCGAATCTTATGTTATTGATGTTAAGGACGAATTTGCTACAGATTATGTGCTAGTGGCTCTCCAGTCACATGCCTACTATGAACAAAAGTACCCCTTGGTATCTGCCTTGAGCCGCCCTCTTATTTCTAAAAAATTGGTTGAAATCGCGCATCAGACAGGAGCGACTACAATTGCTCATGGTTGTACAGGTAAGGGGAATGACCAAGTACGTTTTGAAGTATCGATTGCAGCCTTGGATCCCAATTTAAAAGTGATTGCGCCAGTTCGTGAATGGAAATGGTCTCGGGAGGAAGAAATTCATTATGCCAAGGAAAATGGGGTGCCTGTTCCTGCTGACCTTGACAATCCTTACTCTGTTGACCAAAATCTTTGGGGACGTGCCAATGAGTGTGGTATTTTGGAAAATCCATGGAATCAGGCTCCAGAAGAAGCCTTTGGCATCACATCTTCTCCAGAGCAAGCTCCAGATACGCCAGAATACATTGAGATTGAGTTTAGTGAAGGTGTTCCAGTTTCCCTCAATGGAGAAGGGCTAAAATTGGCAGATTTGATTCAAAAACTCAATGAAATAGCTGGGAAACATGGGGTCGGACGGATTGACCACGTGGAAAATCGTTTGGTTGGGATTAAATCAAGAGAAATCTATGAGTGCCCAGGGGCAGTGACCCTACTGACAGCTCATAAGGAAATTGAGGATTTGACGCTTGTGAGAGAAGTGGCTCATTTTAAACCAATCATAGAAAATGAATTATCAAATCTCATTTATAATGCTTTGTGGTTTAGTCCGGCTACACAAGCCTTGATTGCTTATATTAAAGAGACTCAAAAAGTTGTCAATGGGACTGCAAAAGTTAAACTGTATAAGGGGAGTGCTCAGGTCGTGGCTCGGAAATCACCAAATTCTCTTTACGATGAAAATTTGGCGACGTATACTAGTGCAGATACCTTTGACCAAGATGCGGCTGTTGGCTTTATTAAGTTGTGGGGACTTCCAACCAAGGTTCATTCTGAGGTTCAAAAAAGCGCCAAATAGGACGATTGGCTAGAGAGGTGGATGTGATATGGCTAAGAATACAAAATTATGGGGTGGTCGCTTTGAAGGTACTGTCGAAGACTGGGTAGAGCGCTTTGGTGCGAGTATATCTTTTGACCAGAAATTAGCTAAATTTGATGTGATTGGTTCCTTAGCCCACGTTCAGATGTTGGGCCAGACGGGCATTTTGAGTTTGGAGGAGTCAGAAAAGATTCAAGCAGGCTTGAAAGAGCTTTTAGAAGAGCTAGAGGCAGGTCAACTTGATTTTGATATTGCAAACGAAGATATTCATATGAATATGGAAGTGTTGCTGACAGAAAAAATTGGTCCCCTTGCAGGGAAGCTACATACGGCTCGTTCTCGAAATGACCAAGTTGCGACAGATATGCACTTGTATCTCAAGGAACAACTAGGTCATGTCCTAGATAAACTGGCTCATCTCAAGGGTGTTTTATTAGACTTGGCGGAAAATCATGTGGAGACGATCATGCCGGGCTATACTCATCTGCAACATGCCCAGCCTATTAGTTTTGCCCATCACCTGATGGCTTACTACAACATGTTTCAAAGAGACAGTGAACGTTTTGTATTTAACCAGCAACATACAGACCTATGCCCTCTAGGTGCGGCAGCTTTGGCAGGAACAACTTTCCCCATTGATCGCCAATTGTCTAGCAATTTGCTGGAGTTTAAGCAACCTTATACAAATTCTTTGGATGCTGTTAGTGACCGCGATTTTATCTTAGAATTTCTATCCAATGCCAGCATACTCATGATGCATATGAGCCGTTTTTGCGAAGAAATGATCAATTGGTGTAGTTTTGAGTACCAATTCATTACCTTGTCAGATACGTTTACAACAGGTTCCTCTATTATGCCCCAAAAGAAAAATCCAGATATGGCTGAGTTGATTCGAGGAAAGACTGGCAGAGTTTATGGGAATCTGTTTGGGCTATTGACAGTCATGAAGTCCTTGCCTTTAGCTTATAATAAGGATTTGCAAGAGGATAAGGAAGGAATGTTTGACACGGTCGAAACGATTTTAAATTCCCTCGATGTATTGGCAGGTATGTTATCTAGCTTGCAGGTAAACAAGGAAAAAATGCAAGAGTCTACAGAGAAGGACTTTTCAAATGCAACTGAGTTGGCAGATTATTTGGCAGGGAAAGGCTTGCCATTTAGAGAAGCTCATGAGGTTGTGGGAAGATTAGTGCTAGACTCTATCAAGTCTGCTAAAAATATTCAAGATTGGACTTTGGAGGAATTGCAAACCTATCATTCCCTCATTGCCGAGGATATTTATGTCTACTTGCAACCTAAAACTGCTGTTCAAAGACGAAATTCCTTGGGAGGTACAGGATTTGACCAAGTGAAATACCAGATTGCAGTTGCTAAGAAAGCGAATGAAGCTAAAAAGTGCTAGATTGATAGGTTTAGAACAAGAGGTTGGTAGATTATCAGCCTCTTTCTTGTCTTCTCCAACCAAGCATGTTATAATGAATACTGCTCAAGCGACCTTCAATCGTTAAAGCACACACGACCTTCAATCGTGAACTAGTCATTTCGTTTATCTTTTATTACGTCGTTAACTCGAAATGAGATGCAAGCTGAGCTTGTCTGATTTATAACCTCAATCAGTCTCCCAGACTGATTGAGCGAACTCAAGTTATGCCTGTGACTCGTTGCCTATCATATTTTCATTTTAAGATGATAGGTTAAAATGGTCTCCTAGACCATTTTACTACTAAAAGCAAACGAAATGACTATACTCAAATAAATTCTATTGAAAGTCATAGTAAATAGAATTTTGAGGGGTATAAATAAACGAATAGATGGGAGACTTACCATGAGTGATAACTCTAAGACACGTGTTGTCGTGGGGATGAGTGGTGGTGTTGATTCGTCGGTGACGGCTCTCTTGCTCAAGGAGCAGGGTTACGATGTGATTGGTATCTTCATGAAGAACTGGGACGACACAGATGAAAACGGCGTCTGTACGGCGACCGAAGATTACAAGGATGTGGCTGCGGTAGCAGACCAGATTGGCATTCCTTACTACTCTGTCAACTTTGAAAAAGAGTACTGGGACCGCGTTTTCGAGTATTTCCTAGCGGAATACCGTGCAGGGCGCACGCCAAATCCGGACGTTATGTGCAATAAGGAAATCAAGTTCAAGGCCTTTTTGGACTATGCTATGACCTTGGGGGCAGACTATGTGGCGACTGGGCATTATGCTCGAGTGGCGCGTGATGAGGATAGCACTGTTCACATGCTTCGTGGCGTGGACAATGGCAAGGATCAGACTTATTTCCTCAGCCAACTTTCGCAAGAACAACTTCAAAAAACCATGTTCCCACTGGGACATTTGGAAAAGCCGGAAGTGCGAAAACTAGCAGAAGAAGCAGGACTTGCGACTGCTAAGAAGAAAGATTCGACAGGGATTTGTTTTATCGGAGAAAAGAACTTTAAAAACTTTCTCAGCAACTACCTGCCAGCTCAACCAGGTCGCATGATGACTGTAGATGGTCGCGATATGGGCGAGCATGCAGGTCTTATGTACTATACGATTGGTCAGCGTGGCGGCCTCGGTATCGGTGGGCAACACGGCGGTGACAATGCCCCTTGGTTCGTTGTCGGAAAAGACCTAAGCAAGAATATCCTCTATGTCGGTCAAGGTTTCTACCATGATTCGCTCATGTCAACCAGCCTAGAGGCTAGCCAAGTCCACTTTACTCGTGACATGCCAGAGGAGTTTACGCTCGAATGTACGGCTAAATTCCGCTATCGTCAACCTGATTCGAAGGTGACCGTCCATGTCAAAGGAGACAAGGCAGAGGTCATCTTTGCAGAACCGCAACGCGCGATTACACCAGGACAGGCAGTTGTCTTTTACGATGGCGAAGAGTGTCTAGGTGGTGGCTTGATTGACAATGCTTATCGCTATGGACAAGTTTGTCAGTACATTTAGATTGACAAATTTTCTCAATTTGCTACAATAATAAAAGCAATAGAAATGATGGTCAAAGCTCATGGATGTTGCAGGCTTTTTTGTCCTGCACTTCTTTGGAGTTTTGACTGTTTTTGTGTCGTTTAAGGGAAAGGACAAGAATGACTCAACAAGACTTTCGGACAAAAACAGGAAATACGGTTTTTGGAGTTCGGGCGACAGCCTTGATTCTCCAAAATCGCAAGCTTCTAGTCACCAAAGATAAGGGCAAGTATTACACTATTGGCGGTGCGATTCAAGTCAATGAAAGCACGGAAGACGCGGTAGTCCGCGAAGTGAGGGAAGAACTGGGTGTCAAAGCTCAAGCTGGGCAACTAGCTTTTGTGGTTGAAAATCGTTTTGAACAGGACGGTGTTTCCTATCACAATATCGAGTTTCATTATCTGGTGGACTTGCTTGAAGATGCCCCATTGACTATGCAGGAAGATGAGAAGACGCAACCTTGCGAATGGATTGACTTGGACCAGCTTCAGGATTTCCAGCTAGTTCCAGCCTTTCTAAAAACGGCCCTACCAGATTGGGACGGCCAACTAAGACACATTCATCTTGAGAAATAGGAGAGAAAAGGATGGTTAAGCTTATTGCCCATGTACTTGTTTATAGTGGTGATGATTATTTGCTCATTCAGCGTTCGGAAATTAAAAGAGGACAACCCAACGTTTATCCAACTTACTGGGATATTCCTGGTGGCGGGGTTGAAAAGGGTGAACTTCCGCGAGATGGAGCTCTTAGAGAATGTATTGAAGAAGTGGGAGTTAGGCTAGATAGCAGTTCGCTCAAACTTCTTCACGAAGATAGTCAACTGGATACCTCTAAGGATACTATCTTTACTCGCTTAGTTTATAAAGCAGAGTGGGTTGGGGAGAAGCCAATTATCAGATTAGATCCTGAAGAGCATACACACTTTAAATGGGTTACTATGGATCAAGCTCTAGAGGAGGAGAAGTTAGTTCCTTATTTACGAGAAATTTTTGAAAGGTTAAGAAATGACATATAATTTTACTGAAGAATACGATATTATTGTAATCGGTGCGGGACACGCTGGGGTAGAAGCATCCCTAGCTGCTAGTCGTATGGGTTGTAAGGTCTTACTTGCGACCATCAACATTGAAATGTTGGCTTTCATGCCTTGTAACCCCTCTATCGGTGGTTCTGCCAAGGGGATCGTTGTGCGTGAAGTTGATGCCCTCGGTGGCGAGATGGCCAAGACTATTGACAAGACTTACATCCAGATGAAGATGCTCAACACAGGGAAGGGGCCAGCTGTCCGTGCCCTTCGTGCGCAGGCTGACAAGGAACTTTACTCTAAGGAAATGCGCAAGACAGTTGAAAATCAAGAAAATCTGACCCTTCGTCAGACCATGATTGATGAGATTTTGGTGGAAGATGGCAAGGTTGTCGGTGTGCGTACTGCGACCCATCAAGAGTATGCTGCTAAGGCTGTTATCGTGACGACAGGGACGGCCCTCCGTGGGGAAATCATCATCGGAGACCTCAAGTACTCATCAGGGCCAAACCACAGCCTAGCTTCGATTAACCTTGCTGATAACCTTAAGGAATTGGGCCTCGAAATCGGTCGTTTCAAGACAGGGACCCCTCCACGTGTCAAGGCTTCGTCTATCAATTACGACGTGACAGAAATCCAGCCAGGAGACGAAGCGCCTAATCACTTCTCATACACTTCACGTGATGAGGACTATGTCAAGGACCAAGTGCCATGCTGGTTGACCTACACCAACGGTACCAGTCATGAGATTATCCAAAACAACCTCCACCGTGCGCCTATGTTTACAGGTGTGGTCAAGGGAGTGGGCCCTCGTTACTGTCCGTCTATTGAAGACAAGATTGTGCGCTTTGCGGACAAGGAACGCCACCAACTTTTCCTTGAGCCAGAAGGGCGCAATACAGAGGAAGTCTATGTCCAAGGTCTTTCAACCAGTCTGCCTGAGGACGTCCAACGTGAGCTGGTTCATTCCATTAAAGGGTTGGAAAATGCAGAGATGATGCGAACAGGTTATGCCATTGAGTATGACATGGTCTTGCCTCACCAGTTGCGTGCGACTCTGGAAACCAAGAAAATCTCAGGTCTTTTCACTGCTGGTCAGACAAATGGGACATCAGGTTACGAAGAGGCTGCTGGTCAAGGGATTATCGCGGGTATCAATGCGGCTCTGAAAGTCCAAGGCAAGCCTGAGTTGATTTTGAAGCGTAGTGACGGTTATATCGGGGTGATGATTGACGACTTGGTGACCAAGGGAACCATTGAACCCTACCGTCTCTTGACCAGTCGTGCTGAATACCGTCTCATTCTCCGTCATGACAATGCTGATATGCGTTTGACAGAGATGGGGCGTGAGATTGGACTTGTGGATGATGAACGCTGGGCTCGCTTTGAAATCAAGAAAAATCAATTTGACAATGAGATGAAACGCCTAGACAGTATCAAACTCAAGCCAGTCAAGGAAACCAATGCCAAGGTTGAGGAGATGGGCTTCAAGCCGTTGACAGATGCGGTGACCGCCAAGGAATTCCTTCGCCGTCCAGAAGTTTCTTACCAAGATGTGGTGGCCTTCATCGGGCCAGCTGCAGAGGACTTGGATGACAAGATTATCGAATTGATTGAAACAGAAATCAAGTACGAAGGTTATATTTCCAAAGCCATGGATCAGGTTGCCAAGATGAAACGCATGGAAGAAAAACGTATTCCAGCAAATATTGACTGGGATGACATTGATTCTATCGCAACCGAAGCCCGTCAGAAGTTCAAACTCATCAATCCAGAAACTATCGGCCAAGCCAGCCGTATTTCGGGAGTAAATCCAGCAGATATTTCTATTTTGATGGTGTATCTGGAAGGTAAAAATCGTAGTATTTCTAAGAATCAAGAAAAGAAAGCATAGAGAAAAACAGCTCCGAAGACGGGGCTGTTTTGTTGGTTTATTCTTCATCTGGTGTGAGGATCATCGGGATGATAATCGGTTCACGTTCTGTATTTTCATAAAGGAAGGGGCGAATAGCGTTGACAATGGCACCATTGACAGATTGCACGCTAGCATCCTTATTTTTCAGTGCGATACGAATTGCATTGAAGAGGATGCGTTGGCTTTGGCGAATCAAGTCACCAGATTCTCTCATGTAGACAAAGCCTCGGCTGAGGATATCTGGACCAGACAGAATCATCTGCGACTTGAAGTCAACAGTTGCGACTGCTAGAACGACACCGTCTTCAGATAGATCGCGACGGTCTTTGAGGACAGCAGCACCGATTTCACCGATACGATTTCCATCGACATAGATGTCTTGGGCGTTGAAATGGCCTGCGATACGAGCAGAATCTGCAGTAAGGGCAAGCACATCACCATTGCTCATGATAAAGATATTGTCCTTCTCAACACCAGTATCCACTGCTAGTCCAGCGTGGACTTTTTGCATGCGGTATTCACCGTGGACAGGCATGAAGTATTTTGGCTTAATCAAGCGGAGCATGAGTTTTTGCTCTTGCTGGCCACCGTGTCCAGATGTATGAATATTGTTCACTTTACCGTGGATAACTTCGACACCAGCTTCAGAAATGATGTTAATCAGCTTGTTGACGCTAGTCGTGTTTCCAGGGATTGGACTTGAAGAGAAGATAACTGTATCGCCGGGCTGGAGTTGTACCTGACGGTGGGTTCCGTTGGCGATACGAGAGAGGGCTGCCATCGGCTCACCCTGACTACCTGTACAGAGGATAAGAATCTCGCCTGCAGGGTAATCTTTGATTTCATTTGGCTCGATAAAGGTTCCCTTAGGAGCTTTGATGTAGCCAAGCTCGATTCCGTTGACAATGGCCTTTTCCATGGAACGACCAAAGACTGCAATCTTACGTCCAGTCTTAACAGCAGCTTCTGTTGCTTGTTGGAGACGGAAGATATTTGAGGCAAAGGATGCAAAGATGATACGTCCCTCTATGCCTTGGATAATCTTCATGATGGACTGGCCAACGACTTTTTCAGAGTTGGTAAAGGTTGGAATTTCTGCATTTGTCGAGTCAGACAGGAGACAGAGTACACCGTCTTCACCAAGAGCTGCCATACGGTGCAAATCTGCTGGTTCACCAACTGGTGTTAAGTCAAACTTGAAGTCACCCGTACAGACAATTTTCCCTTGAGGAGTATGAATGACAATCCCCAAAGGTTCTGGAATAGAGTGAGTCGTTCTAAAGAAAGTTGCCTTGAGATTTTTAAAGGTCAACTCAGTATTGTGGTTGATTTCGTAAAGTTTGGCGTTGCGCAAGAGGCCGTGTTCTTCGAGTTTCCCACGGATCAAAGCCAAGGCAAGCGGCCCAGCGTAGATAGGGACATTTGCTTGCTTGAGTAGGAATGGAATCCCACCGATGTGGTCCTCGTGTCCGTGTGTGATTAAGACAGCCTTGACGCGGTCGATATTGTCTACGATGTAAGAGTAGTCAGGAATGACATAGTCGATACCCAGCAAGTCATCTTCTGGGAATTTAATCCCAGCATCGACGATGATAATCTCATCTTGGTATTCAATTCCGTAAGTGTTTTTCCCGATTTCTCCCAGACCACCGATGGCAAAAACGCCGACTTCTTCAGGTTTAAGAGTATAGGCCATATTAGAACTCCGTAATTTCGAAGGCGCCAGTTTCTTTTTCGTAATCTAGCAATTTGTCAGACAAGAGTTCGATATACTCGATATTGTACTCTGGGCGATTTTCTTCGACAAGTTGGCGAGCAGCGATACGGCCCTCAAGTTCTGAGCTGGCATCAATGTCTAGGTAAAGTGCGCGTGTTGTTTCACGACGTGGGCTACGTTCTTTTGTTTCTTGATAAAAAACTTTGTAAATCATATAGTTCCTTTCTATTTACAGGTCAGCTTATTCCAAACTTTTAGCAGATATTTGCTTGATTTCATTCCATTTTGTGTCTAGATTGACCTTGATTCGTTACAATTATTTCAATTATACCACAAAATGAAAAATTAGTAAAAGACGGAAACGAGAAAGTCAGGGGACGATTTCTTTAGTAAGCGCTTGCAATTTCAAAAAGTATGTACTATAATAATAGAAAGAAATAGTCTAAGCTGGAAAGGAAATAATTCGGAAACTATATTGTTTAGTGCTATTGCTATTATGTTTAACTTTATAGATACTATTGATGTATTTGATAGTATGAGCTCAATAGAGAAAGGATTCTGCGATGAAACATAAGTTTAGTTTTATTTTGATTGTTTTGGCTTTTTTCACCACAACTTTATTTGCTATTTATAGTTCTGCTTCAGCACTAGAGTCTAATCACAGAGTAGAATATTCTTGGTTATCTGAATTGGATAAAGTTACCGAATTGAATGAACATGGTTTCCCTGTAGTTAGATTAGATAAAGCAGAGGAGCTTGGTTTAGATAATGAAGCTTTGGAGGTAGGGCGTGTTTTAAACGAAATCGTAACGGATATAGAGACTAACGGAGAGTCAACTGCTTTGGCTAGAATGGATCGCTCTCTTTTTCCTATAGGCTCTTATGGTAATTATTGTGGTTATGGAAATAATGGATATTCTATTCCAGCTATTGATGATTTAGATATGGCTTGTTTCTATCATGATAAGTGTTTTAAGGGATTTTTAGCAGATAATAGAAGTTGCAATATCGCATTCCTAGCAAGATTATCTCCTATTGTAGCAAATAATGCTTGGAATACAACTAAAGGAGCATATGCAAGAGCAGCTGTGGTTCTATTTTCTAGATTCGTATAAGACCAAGTTTTTGTAAAATATGAGTTGTTACGTAAAAGTGTTGATATGAGTATTGGTGTCTATGAACAGAATCTTATTTTATAAGTTTTAACTTATCTTTTAAGGTTTCTGTTTATAGGCGCTTGTAGATGTGTTTATGTCTTTAAAAAATATATTTGCGATATTAAAAATGGATACTTATGCAATATTTCACTTTACTTATTAAGATAATTTTAAACTAAGGAGGTTCCCTATGTATAACTTATTTGCTTTTGCTATCGGAGTTCGCGTGGTAGCTTTTATCGTTTTTATTGCTTGTGTTTATGGAGGGAATCTTCTATTTGCCAAACTGGAACGACGACAAACCAAGTTCTTGTGGAAGATTACCTTTGTGACTCTCTATTCGCTTTTTCTCCTCCTTGTAACCTATGTCGTTTGGTTTGTATTTTACTTTGGATTAAATGCTTAGATGCCCTGCTCATGCTGGGGCACTCTTGTTTAGGGATAAAGAAAATTCCCATGTGCCAGCTTTTGTAGTATAATAGTAAGCAGACAAAAAGATAGGAATGTGTTATGAAAGTATTAGCTTTTGATACGTCCAGCAAGGCTCTTTCTCTCGCTATTTTAGAGGACAAGCAGGTTCTTGCCGAGACGACGATTAATATTAAGAAAAATCACAGTATTACCCTTATGCCTGCCATTGATTTTTTGATGGCAAGTTTGGATTGGACGCCCAAGGATTTGGACCGAATCGTGGTGGCAGAGGGACCAGGTAGCTACACAGGCTTGCGAATTGCGGTGGCAACTGCCAAAACCTTAGCTCACACTCTGAACATCGAGTTGGTTGGTATGTCTAGCCTCTTGGCTTTGGTGCCATATCAACAAGAAGGCTTGTTCGTTCCTTTGATGGATGCGCGTCGCAACAATGTTTACGCAGGATTTTATGAAAATGCCAAACCTGTCATGCCAGAAGCACACCTGCCCTTTGAGCGAGTGATTGAGTTAATCAAGGGGGCTAGTCAGGTAACCTTTGTCGGAGAAGTTGGCCCCTTTGTGGAGCAGATTCAAGAACACTTGCCAAGGACTAATTTCAAAGAAACCTTGCCTAATGCAGCCAATCTAGCTCTTTTAGCCTGGGACAAGGAAGCAGACTCCTTGCATGATTTTGTGCCGAATTACCTCAAACGAGTCGAGGCTGAGGAAAACTGGCTCAAGAACCACACCGAGTCTGGAGAATCTTACATTAAACGCCTATGATAGAGGTCAAACGAATCCAACAGCAGCCTGACTTGGCTCAAGACATCTACGCTGTCATAGTAGCTGTTTACCCGGTTATCCCTTGGACATTGGAACAAATCCAAGCAGACCTGTCCCAAGATCAGACTTGGTATGCTCTGGCTTATGATGGGACAGAAGTGATTGGCTTTCTAGCTGTGCAGGAGAATCTATTTGAAGCAGAAGTTTTGCAAATCGCTGTCAAGAAAACTTATCAGGGTCAGGGAATTGCATCAGCCTTGTTTGCTCAATTGCCGATAGACAAGGAGATTTTCCTCGAAGTCAGAAAGTCAAATCAACGAGCGCAAGCATTTTACAAGAAAGAAAAGATGGCGGTCATCGCTGAGCGAAAGGCCTACTACCATGACCCAGTCGAGGACGCCATCATCATGAAGAGAGAAATAGATGAAGGATAGATATATTTTAGCATTTGAGACTTCCTGTGATGAGACTAGTGTCGCCGTCTTGAAAAACGACGATGAGCTCTTGTCCAATGTCATTGCTAGTCAAATTGAGAGTCACAAACGTTTTGGAGGCGTAGTGCCAGAAGTAGCTAGTCGACACCATGTAGAGGTTATTACGGCCTGTATCGAGGAGGCGTTGGCAGAAGCAGGGATTACCGAAGACGATGTGACAGCTGTTGCAGTTACCTATGGACCTGGCTTGGTTGGAGCCTTACTCGTTGGTTTGTCAGCTGCCAAGGCCTTTGCTTGGGCACATGGGCTTCCGCTGATTCCCGTTAACCACATGGCTGGCCACCTCATGGCAGCTCAGAGCGTGGAGCCTTTGGAGTTCCCCTTGTTAGCACTTTTAGTAAGTGGTGGGCACACAGAGTTGGTCTATGTTTCTGAGGCTGGTGATTACAAGATTGTTGGGGAAACGCGAGATGATGCGGTTGGTGAGGCTTATGATAAGGTCGGCCGTGTCATGGGCTTGACCTATCCTGCAGGTCGTGAGATTGACGAGTTGGCTCATCGGGGGCAAGATATTTATGATTTCCCTCGTGCCATGATTAAGGAAGATAATCTAGAGTTTTCATTTTCAGGTTTGAAATCTGCCTTTATCAACCTTCACCACAATGCCGAGCAAAAGGGAGAGAGCTTGTCAACAGAGGACTTGTGTGCGTCCTTCCAAGCAGCAATTATGGATATTCTCATGGCAAAAACTAAGAAGGCTTTGGAGAAATACCCTGTTAAAACCCTAGTCGTGGCAGGTGGCGTGGCAGCTAATAAAGGTCTCAGAGAACGTCTAGCAGCCGAAATCACAGATGTCAAGGTTATCATTCCACCTCTGCGCCTCTGCGGAGACAATGCAGGTATGATTGCCTATGCCAGCGTCAGCGAGTGGAACAAAGAAAACTTCTCAGGCTTGGATCTCAATGCCAAACCAAGTCTCGCTTTTGATACTATAGAATAAAGAGTCAGCTTAAGGCTGGCTTTTTTAATCACCAAAGTGTCAGAATATTTTGACAAAACTATAAAAATAATGATATAATATGCAAAAGCTAGGAGGTGGTAGGATGATTGAAAAAATGGAATTGGGGGAATTTTACAAGGAATTACGTTTGGCTAGAAAGCTCAAGCAGTCAGATGTGGCTTGTGACGGGCTAACAGCTTCTCAGTTGTCCAAGTTTGAGCTAGGGCAGTCCATGTTGTCTGCTGATAAGCTCATATTAGCCATTCAAGGGATCAATATGAACTTTGATGAGTTTGGTCATAAGCTCAACAACTACCAAGAATCTCCACATATGCGAATTGGTAGAAGGATTGTGGATCGCTTTGCTCATCAAGATATAGCTGGCTTAGAGCAACTGTTGGAGGAAGTCGAGCAAGGACAGATGGCAGAGACCTATCGTTGTTTGAATGCCATTGTGATTAAAAATGCTATTCATTCCTTAAATAAGAGCTATCTGCTAACAGAGGAGGATAGGGAGTTTTTGACTACTTATCTCTATGCTATTGAGTCTTGGACCTGGTTTGAACTCTATCTCTTTTGTAATACCATGCCCTTCTTGAGCAATCAAGATCTGATTTTTTTATCAACCTCTTTGCTTGAAAAATCCAAGGAATTTAAAGAGTTGGTACATAATAGACTGTATATGAAGCAAGGACTCTTAAATATCTTATCAGAACTCATGGAGCGAAAACTTTTCTCCTACATCCCAATCTTCGAAGCCGAGTTGGAGAACATGTTGCGTCCGTACGATGTTTTTGAGAAAGTATCGTGGCAATTTTTAAAGAAAATGAGTGTCTTTCTTCAAACTAAAGGAAGCAATCAAAAAGAGATTGAACACTTTATCCAATCTCTGCAAGTATTAGAAAATCCACAATTGATAGCCCTTTTTGAATTGCGCTTGCAGCAATTCAAAGAGCTTATCGATTAGTTAGAAATGGCAAAATGATAATAATATCAGCAACGATTGTCAATAATGTTAAAATTTGTTTCTTCATAGTTGCTCCACTCCTTAATTAGTAATAACTTTATTATATCAGGGAAATAATCAAATCCACCAAAATCGCAAATCTGAAATTTCTATAAGAAAAAATATCAAATATGCGATTTTCTAAAATAAGGCAATTTCTGTGTTATACTGTCCTTGTAAAGCACTTGAAGCAAATCCTAGGTCGCAGAAGTGGTTTATAGATGGGAATTCGGACAGTAGATGTTTAATTCTGAGCATACTGTAAATAGTTGGACTAAAAGTGAAACTTGGCGTCCTAGATAAGATGAGGTAAACGATGGGAAAACAGAGTCAGTTACAAATTTTAATTCATTCCCTGTACAATAATAAAGAAATTAGCTTGACGGAAGAATTTAGGAAGCAATTGCTGGAGACAGCGAAACAGTTTTCTAGTAGTAGTGAAGATTTGCTAGCTGTACGTCTATCATTTGCCATCTCTAAAGAATTGTTGGGATTTAAAGGTGAACCGCCGACAGAGTTGTTGGATTTAGCAAAATTTGTACAAAAGAAAGAAACTAAATACAAGCAGGGAATAGTGTGGTCTGGTATTTTTAAAATATGATTCATTATAAAATACGGTATTAACGGTTATATAATGAATGAATCTAACATGAAAAATATATAAGCGAGACTTGGAACTCAATACTAAACCAAGTCTTGTTTTTGATACACTGGAATAAAAATTCTAACTGGAATTTAAAAAGGAGTTATAATGAAAGTATTTCTTCAAAATAGAGATTTTAGGCAATTAACCATCAACCAGTGGATTTCAACACTTGGGGATACGATTTTTTATCTAGCCTTTTTGAATTATGTGGCAGATGCCTCTTTTGCCCCTTTGGCGATTTTACTCATCACGATTTCAGAAACCCTGCCCCAAGTTCTACAAATCTTTCTGGGAGTTTTGGCGGATTTTCAACATCATCGTGTCCTAAAATACACAGTCATTAGTTTTGCAAAATTTTTGCTTTACTCTATAGTGTCCTTGTCTCTTTCAGGGCAGTCCTTTTCCTTAGTACTAGTAGCCTTTATTTGTCTGATTAACCTCTTGTCTGACACGTTGAGTTATTTTTCAGGCGCCATGCTCACTCCGATTTTCATTAGAATTATTGGGCAAGATCATCTGGCAGAAGCTATTGGATTTAAACAATCAACTGTTAGTTTAGTGAAAACAATCAGTAATATTCTAGGAGGAGTCTTACTAGGTATTCTATCCATCCAATTTATTTCCTTACTGAACGCTCTTACCTTTTTAATCGCATTTTTAGGTATCCTCTTCATAAAAACTGACCTCTTGAAAGTAGAAAAAACGATTAGCTATCAAGAAGGACTCTCTGTAAAATCCTTTTGCCAGCATTTGCTCCAATCATCGAAATTGATATGGAATATGAATAAGGTGCTCTTGGTTTTGTTTATTATTTCTATTAGTCAAGCAGTGATAAATGTTACAGTTCCTGTTTCTACTCTGTTTTTGAGGAATCAACCCTTTTTGAATTTACAAACAGGTCAATCTCTTGCCTTGCTATCCACTTTTGAACTGTCAGCCCTGATTGTCGGAAGCCTTGTAAGTGGCTATCTGAAAAATACGATTTCTATAAAAACAGCTCTCTATGCCTCACTTATCATCCAGTTGCTTCTTCTAGTAGGATTTGCTACAGTTCGTTTTGACTGGATTCTCATCTTTAGTACCTTGGATGCCTTTTTCGCAGGTGTTCTTTCTCCTAGGTTGCAGGAACTCGTTTTTAAACAAATACCTGAGGAGTCAATGGGAGCAGTTCAATCTTCTATCGGTGCCATTACGGTTGTTTTACCTAGCTTATTTACAATAGCTTTGGTAACCATTGCTACTAGCTTTGGAACTCTGGCAGTTAGCTTTGTTTTATTGCTATTCCTTCTAGTTGCCTTTGTCATGCTTATGAATATTCGTGAAAGTATTTAGTGAAGAATTTCTATAATTTATGTTTGAGACTGGATTGCCAGTCTTTTTATGATAGCTACAATCAGCAGACTTTTTTCTCTTTCCTGAATGTGTTATAATAGTCCATGCTATGGCTGGAGCCTTTTCAGCCTACTTATACTCTTCGAAAATCTCTTCAAACCGCGTCAGCTTCGCCTTGCCGTACTCAAGTACAGCCTGCGGCTAGCTTCCTAGTTTGCTCTTTGATTTTCATTGAGTATTATTAAGACAATATGAGGAGAAAGATGAAAGAAAAAGGATTTTGGGAGGGAGCGCAGGCAGCTATGCCAACGGCCCTTGGTTATGTCAGTATCGGCCTGGCCTGTGGGATTATCGGTGCGCCCTATGTGACGCCTGTAGAGATGGGCTTGATGAGCCTCTTTGTTTATGCTGGGAGTGCCCAGTTTGCCATGTTGGCACTGATTGCGGTTCAAGCTCCTGTGGCAGCTATTGCTATGACGGTTTTTCTAATCAATTTGCGTCTCTTTTTGTTGAGTTTACATGCATCGACCTATTTCCGTCATACCAGTCTCTGGCACAATATCGGTATGTCTAGTATCTTGACGGATGAGACTTATGGTGTTTTGATGGGCGAATTGGCCCATACAGACAAGGTCAATCCGATGTGGATGCACGGGAACAATCTCAACAGCTATGTGGCTTGGTTTGTGGGAACAGTAGTCGGAACGGCTCTGGGCGGCCTGCTGCCAAATCCAGAAATCTTTGGTTTAGATTTTGCCTTGGTTGGGATGTTTATCGGCATTTTTGCTTCGCAATTCCAGATTATGCAAAGACGAATTCCCGTCCGCAATCTGCTGATTATCCTAGCAGTTGTTGCGGTATCCTTCTTTTTACTCTTGACAGTGGTGTCTCAGTCACTAGCTGTTCTCTTTGCGACGCTACTTGGTTGTAGCATGGGGGTGGTTTTAGATGGTCAGTAAGTATCTTTTATTAGCAGTTATTTTCTCTGGCTTGGTGACGTGGATTCCCCGTATGATTCCCTTCATCTTGGTCAAGTATAAGGGCTTGCCTGCAATCGTTGAGCGTTTTTTGAAGTTCTTGCCCGTTTCTATTATCTTTGCCTTGATTCTTTCAAGCGTAGTGACAGGCAAGGTTGGCAGCCTTCCTCAAATCAAATGGCTGGACTTCTTAGCAGTCTTTCCAACGGCTTGGGTAGCCTTTCGCTACCGCAATCTAGTCGGAACGGTTCTCTTTGGAGTGGTCTTGATTGCAGTCTTGCGTCTGGTCTTTTAAATTAGCCATAAAGAAAACCTATCACAGAGATAGATATCATATAATGGCGTAAATACTCTTTTTCTGTTAAGATTATAAGGTATTCTATTTTGGAGGAAATGACATGAAAAAAATCGTTAAATACTCATCTCTTGCGGCCCTTGCTCTTGTTGCTGCAGGTGTGTTAGCAGCTTGCTCAGGGGGTGCTAAGAAAGAAGGAGAAGCAGCTAGCAAGAAAGAAATCATCGTTGCAACCAATGGCTCGCCAAAACCATTTATTTATGAAGAAAATGGCGAATTGACTGGTTATGAGATTGAAGTCGTTCGCGCTATCTTTAAAGATTCTGACAAGTATGATGTCAAGTTTGAAAAGACAGAATGGTCAGGTGTCTTTGCAGGTCTTGACGCTGACCGTTACAATATGGCTGTCAACAATCTTAGCTACACTAAAGAACGTGCGGAGAAATACCTCTATGCCGCACCAATTGCCCAAAACCCTAATGTCCTTGTAGTGAAGAAAGATGACTCTAGTATCAAGTCTCTCGCTGATATCGGTGGAAAATCAACGGAAGTCGTTCAAGCCACTACATCAGCTAAGCAGTTAGAAGCATACAACGCTGAACACCCGGACAACCCAACTATCCTTAACTATACTAAGGCAGACTTCCAACAAATCATGGTACGTTTGAGCGATGGCCAATTTGACTATAAGATTTTTGATAAAATCGGTGTTGAAACAGTGATTAAGAACCAAGGTTTGGACAACTTGAAAGTTATCGAACTTCCAAGCGACCAACAACCATACGTTTACCCACTTCTTGCTCAGGGTCAAGATGAGTTGAAATCATTTGTAGACAAACGCATCAAAGAACTTTACAAAGACGGAACGCTTGAAAAATTGTCTAAACAATTCTTCGGAGATACTTATCTACCAGCAGAAGCTGATATTAAATAATTTTTTGAAGTCATCCATTCTGAGTAAGATGGGTGATTTCTCAGTTTTTAGGGATATAGTTTTAAACTATATATCTGATTATCTAATAACAATTTGTGCAATTGAACAAAGTATGAGATACTAGTACGGTATTATTTTTAAGGAGAAAGAATCATGAAAATTAAAAAATGGCTTGGCCTAGCAGCCCTTGCTACAGTCGCAGGTTTGGCTCTTGCAGCTTGCGGAAACTCAGAAAAGAAAGCAGACAATGCAACAACTATTAAAATTGCAACTGTTAACCGTAGCGGTTCTGAAGAAGCTCGTTGGGATAAAGTTCAAGAATTGGTTAAAAAAGACGGAATTACCTTGGAATTTACAGAGTTCACAGACTACTCACAACCAAACAAGGCAACTGCTGATGGTGAAGTAGACTTGAACGCTTTCCAACACTATAACTTCTTGAACAACTGGAACAAAGAAAACGGAAAAGATCTTGTAGCGATTGCTGATACTTACATCTCTCCAATCCGCCTTTACTCAGGTTTGAATGGAAGTGACAACAAGTACACTAAAGTAGAAGACATCCCAGCAAACGGAGAAATCGCTGTACCGAACGATGCTACAAACGAAAGCCGTGCGCTTTACTTGCTTCAATCAGCTGGCTTGATTAAATTGGATGTTTCTGGAACTGCTCTTGCAACAGTTGCCAACATCAAAGAAAATCCAAAGAACTTGAAAATCACTGAATTGGACGCTAGCCAAACAGCTCGTTCATTGTCATCAGTTGACGCTGCCGTTGTAAACAATACCTTCGTTACAGAAGCAAAATTGGACTACAAGAAAGCACTTTTCAAAGAACAAGCTGATGAAAACTCAAAACAATGGTACAACATCATCGTTGCGAAAAAAGATTGGGAAACATCACCTAAGGCTGATGCTATCAAGAAAGTAATCGCAGCTTACCACACAGATGACGTGAAAAAAGTTATCGAAGAAACATCAGACGGTTTGGATCAACCAGTTTGGTAATAAGAAACAGGGAGGTGGGAGAGAGAATTCCACCTCTTGCTTTTGTATAGAGCATGGATTGTCAGGAAGAGTAGTTCATAGAAAGGTAGAGAGAATATGGTTTTTCCTAGCGAACAAGAACAGATTGAAAAATTTGAAAAGGATCATGTGGCCCAGCATTATTTTGAGGTTTTGCGTACCTTAATTTCTAAGAAGTCAGTCTTTGCCCAGCAGGTTGGACTTAAGGAAGTCGCCAACTATCTGGGTGAGATTTTCAAACGTGTTGGAGCTGAAGTGGAGATTGATGAGACTTATACAGCGCCCTTTGTCATGGCGCATTTCAAGAGTTCACGTCCAGATGCCAAGACCTTGATTTTCTATAACCACTATGACACTGTGCCAGCGGACGGAGATCAGGTCTGGACAGAGGATCCTTTTACGCTTTCGGTCCGCAATGGTTTCATGTATGGGCGTGGGGTTGATGACGACAAGGGTCATATCACAGCTCGTTTGAGTGCTTTGAGAAAATATATGCAGCACCATGATGATTTGCCTGTCAATATCAGTTTTATCATGGAGGGAGCGGAGGAATCGGCTTCGACAGACCTAGATAAGTATCTGGAAAAACACGCGGACAAACTCCGTGGTGCAGATTTGTTGGTCTGGGAACAAGGAACCAAAAATGCCTTGGAGCAGTTAGAAATTTCTGGTGGAAATAAGGGGATTGTGACCTTTGATGCCAAGGTAAAAAGTGCTGATGTGGATATTCACTCTAGTTATGGTGGGGTTGTGGAATCAGCTCCCTGGTACCTCCTTCAAGCCTTACAGTCTCTTCGCGCTGCAGATGGCCGTATCTTGGTTGAAGGCTTGTACGAAGAGGTGCAAGAGCCAAATGAACGAGAAATGGCCTTGCTAGAAACTTATGGTCAACGAAACCCAGAGGAAGTTAGTCGGATCTATGGATTGGAGTTGCCTCTTTTGCAGGAGGAGCGGATGGCCTTTCTAAAACGTTTCTTTTTCGAACCAGCCCTTAATATAGAAGGAATCCAGTCAGGCTACCAAGGGCAAGGGGTTAAAACGATTTTGCCAGCAGAAGCCAGTGCCAAGCTAGAGGTTCGTCTGGTTCCGGGCTTAGAACCGCATGATGTTCTGGAAAAAATTCGGAAACAGCTAGACAAAAATGGCTTTGATAAGGTAGAATTATACTATACCTTGGGAGAGATGAGTTATCGAAGCGATATGAGCGCGCCAGCCATTCTCAATGTCATCGAGTTGGCCAAGAAATTCTATCCACAGGGCGTTTCAGTCTTGCCGACGACAGCTGGGACAGGGCCTATGCATACGGTCTTTGATGCCCTAGAGGTGCCCATGGTGGCCTTCGGTCTAGGAAATGCCAATAGCCGAGACCACGGTGGAGATGAAAATGTGCGAATCGCCGATTATTACACCCATATTGAATTAGTAGAGGAGCTGATTAGAAGTTATGAGTAGAGATATTATCAAGTTAGATCAGATCGATGTGACTTTTCACCAAAAGAAGAGAACTATCACAGCGGTCAAAGATGTGACCATTCACATCCAAGAAGGGGATATCTACGGAATTGTTGGATATTCTGGAGCAGGGAAATCAACCCTTGTACGGGTGATTAACCTCTTGCAAAAGCCATCTGCAGGGAAAATTACCATTGACGACGATGTGATTTTTGATGGCAAGGTGACCTTAACGGCAGAGCAGTTGCGTCGTAAACGTCAAGATATCGGAATGATTTTCCAGCACTTTAACCTCATGAGTCAAAAGACAGCAGAGGAGAATGTAGCCTTTGCCCTTAAGCACTCTGGACTCAGCAAGGAAGAAAAGAAGGCTAAAGTAGCCAAGTTGTTGGACTTGGTTGGCTTGGCAGACCGTGCTGAAAACTACCCTTCACAACTATCTGGAGGGCAAAAACAGCGTGTAGCCATTGCGCGTGCCTTGGCAAATGATCCAAAAATCTTGATTTCAGACGAGTCAACTTCTGCCCTTGACCCTAAGACAACCAAGCAGATTTTGGCCTTGTTGCAAGATTTGAACCAAAAATTAGGCTTGACGGTTGTCTTGATTACGCATGAAATGCAGATTGTCAAAGACATCGCCAACCGTGTGGCAGTTATGCAGGATGGGCATTTGATTGAAGAGGGCAGTGTCCTTGAAATCTTCTCAGACCCTAAACAACCTTTGACTCAAGACTTTATCTCAACAGCAACAGGAATTGATGAAGCTATGGTCAAGATTGAGAAGCAAGAAATCGTGGAACACTTGTCTGAAAACAGTATCTTGGTTCAACTCAAGTATGCAGGTGCTTCAACAGACGAGCCACTTTTGAATGAATTGTACAAGCGTTACCAAGTAACGGCTAATATCCTTTATGGGAATATCGAAATCCTCGATGGCACTCCTGTTGGAGAATTGGTTGTGGTCTTGTCAGGTGAAAAAGCAGCGCTAGCAGGTGCCCAAGAAGCCATTCGTCAAGCAGGCGTGCAGCTAAAAGTATTGAAGGGAGGACAGTAAGATGGAATCATTGATTCAAACCTATTTACCAAATGTCTATAAAATGGGCTGGGCTGGTCAAGCAGGCTGGGGAACAGCCATCTACCTAACCCTTTATATGACAGTTATTTCCTTCATTATCGGAGGGTTCTTGGGACTAGTGGCAGGTCTCTTCCTTGTCTTGACAGCACCAGGTGGTGTCTTGGAAAATAAAGTCGTTTTCTGGATTTTGGATAAGATTACTTCCATTTTCCGTGCGGTTCCCTTTATCATTCTCTTGGCAGTCTTGTCACCCTTCTCTCATCTAATCGTAGGAACAAGCATTGGTCCAAATGCAGCTATCGTACCCCTATCTTTTGCAGTCTTTGCCTTCTTTGCCCGTCAAGTGCAGGTTGTCTTGGCTGAGCTAGATGGCGGTGTCATTGAGGCGGCTCAAGCGAGCGGAGCGACTTTCTGGGACATCGTGGGTGTTTACCTATCAGAAGGTCTTCCAGACTTGATCCGCGTGACAACTGTGACCTTGATTTCTCTTGTTGGGGAAACAGCCATGGCCGGTGCGGTTGGAGCTGGTGGTATCGGTAACGTAGCCATCGCTTATGGATTTAACCGCTACAATCACGATGTGACCATCTTGGCAACCATCATTATCATTTTGATTATCTTTGCAATCCAATTCTTGGGAGATTTCCTGACCAAGAAATTGAGTCATAAATAAAAAAGAGCCGCACGGCTCTTTTTTATTTATCAGATTTTCTGTGCCAATTTTTTACTCAAGGCTTGTCCAATCAAGGCACCCACTAGGGCTCCGATGACAATACTTGCGATAAATAGAAGGATGGTTCCAGGGTTTGGCGCAACCATGATACGGTCGATATATTCTTGTGATTTTCCTCTTGCTAGAAGGGTTGCCATATAGGCTTTGGGCGCAATCCACATAAGCAAGATTGGACCTGTTGAACTAAAGGCAAAAATAACGAAAGAAAGGAAGTTCTTTGTTTGGTTCTTGTATTTTCCGAGGCTAGCTACTCCATCTGCTAGGAGGCCACAGATAATTCCAGGAAGGAAGGCACCAGCACCGTGTTTAGTTCCCAAGAAAAAGAGAGCAATAACAAGGCCGATAGTGGTAATAGCTCCAAAGCGCGGAACTTTTGCGACTAGGATCATATAGACGCTACCGCCGACAAGGGCAGTAAAAGCAGGCGCATAAAACATGTTTCCAGTTTGGTCAAGGAGATTGCCCAAAAGGACACCAATCCCCATGCAGAGGAAGTAAAGAACTGCAAAAAGAAGTGTAGTTAAGATCGATTTTTTCATGAATTGTCTCCTGATCATTTTTTCACAATTCTCATTCTACCACGGTTTGGTGGGATTGTAAATGGGTACTAGAAGTTTTTGAAAACGCTTGAAATATGATATAATGGTTTCATAGTTATTTTTAGGAGGGTATCATGGGGAGATTTTTAGACTTTGTCTTTAATCGTTTCTTTTTAGGGATGATTGCGACAGCCTTCTTTTGGCTATTAACCTTGGCAGGAGGGATTATCCTTGGCCTAGCGCCTGCTAGTGCCACCTTGATGAGCTTGTATGCAGAACATGGTTATAGCTTTCGGGAATATAGCTTGAAGGAGGCTTGGTCTCTTTATAAGCAAAATTTTGTTTCAAGCAACCTGATTTTCTATAGCTTTTTAGGGGTGGATCTAGTTTTGGTCTATGGCCTGTATCTCTTGGTGCAATTGCCTCATCAGACTATTATTCATTTGATTGCGACCTTTTTTAATGTTCTAGTAGTTGCCCTGATCTTTTTGGCTTATACAGTATCTTTGAAATTACAAGTTTATTTTGCCTTGTCCTATCGAAATAGTCTTAAACTATCCTTGATTGGCATCTTTATGAGCTTAGCGGCTGTGGCAAAGGTTCTCCTTGGAACTGTGCTACTTGTGGCAATTGGTTACTATATGCCTGCTCTTCTCTTCTTTGTAGGAATTGGGATGTGGCATTTCTTTATCAGTGATATGTTGGAACCGGTCTATGAAAGTATCCATGAAAAATTGGCGACAAAATAGAATGAAGCAGTTTTGGCTACATACGCTTCTGCGAACCTACACTTCAGTTATGATCATTATTATTGCGAGTTTTGCAATCTTACTCTCCTATGCTGACTGGGATTCACGGGAAAAGGAAGCCCAGAGAGTAGCCCAGCGTGTAACTGCTAGAACAGTGAGTGAAATTGAATATTACCATAGAGAGTCAACCCAGATAGCTCAGGCTTTAGTTGAAAATCAAGCTCGTATTGAGGGAATCTATAAATACTTTAGCCTTAGCATGCCAGACTATTTTTACTGGCAATTAGAACGGAAAGCTTCGCCTTATGTATCAGTCTCTCTGCATGAAAATGTTGACGACCTCTATGTTCGAAATGATTTTGTAACTGGAGTGGCCATTGCGTTTCAAGATTACAAGGAAGTCTATGTGTCTACTAAAGACAAACGTAGTGGAGAAAAAATCAGGGCTGAGGATTTCAAACCAGCAGGAAATAGTTTTGCCATTCCGGTGTCAGATCCAGTGTCAGATCAAGATTTAGGAGTGATTTACATCTCCTTGGATCCTGCTGTTTTATACCATGCCATTGATAATACTAGAGGTCATACTCCGATGGCAGTAACGGTGACTTCACCTTTTGATACGGAGATTTTCCATATTGGTGAAACAGTTGATAAGGAGAGTGAAAATTGGCTTGTTGGCTTAACATCTCATGGCTATCAGGTTCAGGTGGCAGTTCCCAAAAACTTTGTTTTGCAAGGAACAGTGACTAGCTCTGCTTTGATTGTGGGCTTGAGCCTTCTCTTTATTGTCATACTATATGTTACCTTGAGGAAGACTTTCTCAAATTATCAAAAGCAGGTAGTGGATCTGGTTGATTCCATTCAGGCTATTGCCCAAGGGGAGGAAGGTCTTCGCATTGACACACTTGAAAAGGACCAGGAATTGCTCCTAATCGCAGAGACTACCAATGATATGTTGGACCGTTTGGAAAAGAATATCCATGATATTTACCAGCTAGAGCTTAGTCAAAAAGATGCCAATATGCGGGCCTTGCAAGCTCAAATCAATCCTCATTTTATGTATAATACGCTGGAATTCTTGCGCATGTACGCAGTTATGCAGAGTCAAGATGAGTTGGCAGATATCATTTATGAGTTTAGCAGTCTCTTGCGTAACAATATTTCTGACGAAAGAGAAACCCTTCTCAAACAGGAATTAGAATTTTGCCGTAAATACAGCTATCTCTGTATGGTTCGCTATCCTAAGTCTATTGCCTATGGTTTCAAGATAGATCCAGAACTAGAGAATATGAAGATTCCTAAGTTCACCTTGCAACCGCTGGTAGAAAACTATTTCGCTCATGGTGTTGACCACAGACGGACAGATAATGTGATTAGCATCAAGGCTCTTAAACGAGATGGTTTTGTGGAAATTTTGGTGGTCGATAATGGCCGTGGAATGTCGGCAGAAAAACTGGCAAATCTCCGAGAAAAATTAAGTCAGAGACATTTTGAACACCAAGCCAGCTACAGTGATCAAAGGCAATCCATCGGGATTGTCAATGTACACGAGCGTTTTGTGCTCTATTTTGGGGACCGCTATGCCATTACTATAGAGTCTGCAGAGCAAGCCGGTGTTCAGTATCGTATTACCATTCAAGATGAGTAGAAAGGGAGAAAATGTATAAAGTATTATTAGTAGATGATGAGTACATGGTGACAGAAGGTCTGAAACGATTGATTCCCTTTGATAAGTGGGATATGGAGGTCGTCGCAACAGCCAGTCATGCCGATGCAGCCCTAGAATATGTTCAGGAAAATCCTGTTGATGTGGTCATTTCCGATGTCAATATGCCCGACAAAACAGGGCTTGATATGATTCGGGAAATGAAAGAGATCTTACCAGATGCCGCCTATATCCTGCTCTCAGGTTATCAGGAGTTTGATTATGTAAAAAGAGCTATGAATCTTAGTGTGGTGGACTATTTGGTCAAGCCTGTTGATAAGGTAGAGTTAGGAAATCTGCTGGAGAAGATTGCAGGTCAGCTCGGCGAGAGAAGAAAGAAAAGTCAGACCCTCAGTCAAGATTTAGATGAGGCTGGATTTGTCAGTTATTTAGGAGGTAAGGAGAATTGGTGGATAGGTCTATCCAAGGAAAAGCAAGGTTCCTTCACCATTCCCTACTATGTATTGGGTCAAGACTGGCAGATTTTCATTTCTGACCAACCCCTAGATGGTTTAGTCGTTACTCCCTTTGAAGCTCCCTATCAAGAACACTTTGAACGCTGGAAGCTGAATGCTGAGAAAGCCCTCTTTTACGGCTCTGTAAATCTACAACAGTCTCAGAGTCTCTTTGCCTATTACGAACCGATTTATAGGGTTATCATTCAGGGGAATCTCAATCAAATCGTGGAAGAGTTAAACCTCTTGGAGAAGGTGGTTCTTGAAAATACACCGCGTGTTCCGATTACCAAACAGCTTTTTATCCAGTTTGTCATGGATGTCTTTCACTTGTTTGAACATCTCAAAGCTGATGATATGACGGACATTGTCAAAACCATTCATGCTATTCAATCCTTCGATGAATTGGTTTCTTATATCAAGGAAACTCTGACCAGCTTTTTCGGTCAATACCGTATGAATGAAAATGTGGTCAGTGTGCTGGAAGTCATTGGTCGTGATTACCAAAAGGAGCTGTCCCTCAAGGATATCAGTAAGGCCCTCTTTATCAATCCTGTCTATCTAGGGCAGTTGATTAAGCGAGAAACCGATTCGACCTTCGCAGAGTTACTAAACAAACAACGCATTAAGGCTGCCCAACAGCTCTTGCTTTCAACCAGTGACAGTATCGAAGACATCTGTTATGCGGTTGGTTACAGTAACGTTGGATATTTCTATAAAGTTTTCCGAAAATTGTGCGGAAAATCGCCAAAAGCTTATCGAAAACAGGTAGAAACGATACTGTAAGATTTGTATTCCTTTACAAAATGTGCTATAATAAAAATAATATTATTAGGAGGTTCTATCATGAAAAAGAAACCGATTTATCTATGGGTCTTGTTAATCTTGTCTGCCCTTATTTCAGCTATGTCTCTGTTTGGAATGTTGAGTCCCTTACCTAGCAAAGAAGCCCTTCGTGCTGCTCAGAAACAAGTTGCAGGGGTCAGTGCTCAGCAATTAGAAGACCAGCTTAATTACAACTATGGAGTAGCAGAAGCGTATCATTCTATTTTTAATATGGCCTTGATTGTGCTATCTGCTATTTTAGTGGTCGTAGCGATTGTCTTCCTTGTTCGTAAGAATTTGCAATATGCAAACTATACTTATGTTGGCTATGTTTTGTTAGCTATTATCGGTTCGATTTATGGCTATGTTGGTTTACAGGACGCTGTGCAGTTGGTTCAAGATGAGACTATGCGTTTGACAATGAGTATTGGTTCAAAAGCTGTCAGCATTTTCTATATCGTCATCAATATTCTCTTCCTAGCCCTTGTCTTCTATAAGATGTGGCGTCAGCAGAAAGCCTTGGCAGAAGAAGAAACAGAAGAACTTGCTTAAGTATTGACAAAAAAGAACTATCAAGATACAATCTTGGTAGTTCTTTTTCGATTAAAAATAAAATCATGGAGGTAAATATGAAGACAATTTCTTTAGTTTATATTAGTTTGAGTGGCAACACTGAAAGTTTTGTGACGCGCTTGAAAGATTATCTCTTGTCCCAGTACGAGGGAATTGAGGTTCAAAAGATTCATATCAAGGATTTGGTCAAGGAAGGTCATGATTTCTATGAAATGGACCACCCTTACGTCGCTTTTTTGCCGACCTACCTAGAAGGTGGGAATGGCGTTGATAACGGAGATGTAGAGATTTTGACGACACCAGTGGGGAATTTTATCGCCTATGGTGACAATGCTAGTAAGTGTTTTGGCGTGGTTGGCTCAGGAAATCGTAACTTTAATAACCAATACTGCCTGACAGCTAAGCAATACAGTCAACGCTTTGGCTTCCCTGTATTGGCTGACTTTGAAATGCGAGGCATGCTGGAAGATATCAAACGTGTCGCAGCCATTATCGCAGATTTGTATGAGTTGGAAAGGGAGAATTAAAATCAATATAAGAGGCGTTTGGGATTTTTCAACTGTTTTTTGAGTATAAACAGTCTTTGAGAACGTAAAAAAGCATAAGTTCAGGTCTTTAAAACCTTGTTCTTATGCTTTTTATCATAGAAATATTTGCTGAATTTTCTCTTGAAATGAAACCTTATCTTCATCTCGCGCTTTGTCAGTTATCCTGCTTTTCCGATTGCGAGTGCGTAGATAAAGAAGATGGCGAAGCCAAAGAGGAAAATCAATCCTGCAATAGCAAGGTGTTTGAGCCAAGAAGGAAGATTTTTGTTTTCACGCGTTACCAAGGCGTAGTTTAAAAGAGCGAAGAATGGTGTTGTCAGGAAAGAACCAATCATGGCAAAGCGGAGCATGGTTGACACCTGACCAGAGAAGAACTTGATAATGACGATACCGACGATAGCAGTAATGGTCATCCAGATGTTCAAAGATTTACGATTGTCTTCTTTTTGACTGATTAGCAGTCGGAGAGATTCCTGATTAACACGAGAATAGCCATCAATAACAGTGATAACTGTTCCAAAGATACACAGGAAGGCAATAAAGGTAATCAAGTAACGGGACCATTCGCCAAGAACAGAGGCATACATGCCCACGAATTGAGAGATGTATTTGGCTGAAGCAGCTTCAACTGCCTGCCCTGTAGGATACTGAATCAGTGCTCCCAGTGCTACAAAGAATATAGCTAGGATAGCTGTTCCAATATAACCAGTGTTAAAGTCAAACAGAGCGTCTTCTGTGTTAAAGTTGACGGTCTTTCTCTTTTCAGCTGACCAAAGTGAATTGATAGCTGAAATTTCAATAGGAGCCGGCATCCACCCTAAGAGGGAAACGATGAAGGGTAGAGCTGCCATTTGCCAAGGTGTCTTCTCAACAAAATCAGAACTATATTCTGGATGCTTGACCGCTGCGATGATAACTGCAAGAACAGTCGCAATGGTCAAAGCAGACATAATCCATTTGACCATGCCGTCTAAAAGTTTGTAGCCTCCAAAGAGTAACATAGCCCAAATGATTGCAACGAGAATGAGGGACCACTGAGTAATGCTAAGTCCAACCATTGGGAAGGCACTGGCGATGATAGCTGAGCACAGAATGGCAACACCAGCCGTGTTGACCATAGCTGAAAAGACATTGAGGATAAAGAAAATCCAGAGATAGAGTTTCCCTTTTTCGGCATAACCTTCAACCAAAGTCTTTCCAGTATCAGCGGTGTATTCAGCACCAAAACGGAAAAATGGATATTTAAAGACATTGGCTAAGATGACCAAGAGAAGTAGAGACCAACCGTAAGAACCACCAGCTTGAGTGGAAGATACAATGTGAGAACCGCCAACAGCGGCAGAAGCCATTAGGATTCCAGGTCCCATTGCTTTTAGCTTGCTTGCCCAGGTTGATTGATTTAACGAAATAGCTTGTGACATGATAGATACTCCTTTTTGAATTTTCAGAATAATCTGGATATGTAATCTATATTCTACAAAAAACTTTGGGGAAATGCAAGAATATTTTGAAAAAAGATAGAAAATTACAGAAAATTTACAAAGAAGACCTGAAAATAACTGTTATGATAGTAATACTCTTCAAAAATCTCTTCAAACCACGTCAGCTCTATCTGCAACCTCAAAACAATGTTTTGAGCTGACTTCGTCAGTCTTATCTGCAACCTCAAAGCTGTGCTTTGAGCAACCTGCGGCTAGCTTCCTAGTTTGCTCTTTGATTTTCATTGAGTATAAGGTGCAGCAGGATAAAGCAAAACCGAGAAGTTCATTTCTCGGTTTTGCTTATTATGAGGCTCTTACTTTCTATGCTCCAAGAGTTGATTGATGTGATCTACTTTTTTAGCCTCTCTTTTATAGAGAATAGCCCAAATGATGAGGTAGACAATCGCAAACTCGATAATGAGCTGGAGATAGAAAATCCAGTGGAAGGGGAACCAACCAGCCAGAGTTGCCAGTGGAACAAAGCCAGCCAGCATAAGGAAGAAATGAGTCAGAGTGGCACGGAGCAAGCTCCAGTCACGGCTGAATAATCGTTTACCAAAGTTGAAGAGAATACCGATGGCTGCCCAGATAAGTGTGCAGTAGAGCAAGACCAGGGCACCGTGAACCTGATGTTGAATCATGACTTGGCCGATGAGAGAGTAGGGATTTAGTGGTGCATAAGTACTCGGTGCATAAATGAGTGAAAAGAGGATAGAGAGGATGAGGCCGATGAGGACACCAGCAGCTGCGTCGTGAAATACTTGTTTTTTCATAGTTCTAATTTCTCCTTGATGGTTTTTAGGTAACGGCGTGAAGAATAGGTGAAGCTTTGGTTTTTGAGAAAGATTTCTACCAGACCGTTGGGCGTGAGCTTGAGATGAGAGATGGAGTTGATATTGATGATTTCTGATTGGGAAATTTGGATAAAAGTTGTTGGCAGAATTTCAAGGACTTGATAGAGTCGCAAATCAATGGTGTAGGTCTGACTCGCCGTTTCTGCTAGAACCTTCCGATTCTCGATATAGAAGCGTTGAATATTGCCAATCTCAACTAGATAGACTTGATCATTGATTTTCCCTTTGATTTTTTCTTTGAGGTCCAGATTTTCTGCGAACTCGATGACTTTTTGGACTTTTTCAGTTTCTTGAGGTGCTTGGACAATCAATTTTTCCTCCCCGTAAGTCTCACTAATCTGTAGTTCTACTTTCATAAATTTCTCTCCTTATTTTTCATACAAAATTGTGATCACTTCTTGTACACCTTTATTAAACACTATTTTTCAGCCCCTTGCAAGGGACTTTGTCTATGTGGAGGGATTTGTATCCTATGTGGTGCTTACTTTTCTGTCCTATCTGAAATATGGTATAATAGCACTAATCAATTTCTAGGAAAACAGATAAAGAAAGGGGCTGAAAAATGTCTCATATTATTGAATTGCCAGAGGTGCTGGCAAACCAGATTGCAGCTGGAGAGGTTATCGAGCGTCCAGCTAGCGTTGTTAAGGAGCTGGTAGAAAACGCCATTGACGCGGGCTCTAACCAGATTACCATTGAGATTGAGGAAGCAGGTCTCAAGAAAATCCAAATCACAGATAATGGTCATGGAATTGCTCACGATGAAGTAGAATTAGCCTTGCGTCGTCATGCGACCAGTAAGATAAAAAATCAGGCAGATCTCTTTCGAATTCGGACGCTTGGTTTTCGTGGTGAAGCTCTGCCGTCTATCGCGTCTGTCAGTGTACTGACTCTGTTGACGGCGATGGATGGTGCAAGTCATGGAACCAAGCTCGTCGCGCGTGGGGGTGAAGTTGAGGAAGTCATCCCAGCGACTAGTCCTGTGGGAACCAAGGTTTGTGTAGAGGATCTCTTCTTCAACACGCCTGCCCGCCTCAAGTATATGAAGAGCCAGCAAGCAGAGTTGTCTCATATCATTGATATTGTCAACCGTCTGGGTTTGGCCCATCCTGAGATTTCTTTTAGCTTGATTAGTGATGGCAAGGAAATGACGCGGACAGCAGGGACTGGTCAACTGCGACAAGCTATTGCAGGGATTTACGGTTTAGCCAGCGCCAAGAAGATGATTGAAATTGAGAACTCTGACCTAGATTTCGAAATTTCAGGTTTTGTGTCCTTGCCTGAGTTAACTCGAGCCAACCGCAACTATATCAGCCTCTTCATCAATGGTCGTTATATCAAGAATTTCCTACTCAATCGTGCTATTCTTGACGGTTATGGCAGTAAGCTCATGGTGGGGCGTTTTCCACTGGCTGTCATTCACATCCATATCGACCCTTATCTAGCGGATGTCAATGTGCATCCAACCAAGCAAGAGGTGCGGATTTCCAAGGAAAAAGAACTGATGGCGCTGGTCTCAGAAGCTATTTCCAAGAGTCTGAAGGAGCAAACTTTGATACCTGATGCCTTGGAAAATCTTGCCAAATCGACCGTGCGAAATCGTGAGAAGGTGGAGCAGACCATTCTCCCACTCAAAGAAAATACGCTCTACTATGAGAATACTGAGCCGACAATACCTAGTCAAGCTGAAGTAGCTGATTATCAGGTGGAATTGACTGAGGAAGGGCAGGATTTAACCCTATTTGCCAAGGAAACCTTGGATCAGCTAACCAAGCCAGCAAAACTGCATTTTGCAGAGAGAAAGCCTGCTAACTATGACCAATTAGATCATCCGGAGTTAGACCTAGCTAGTCTTGATAAGGCTTATGACAAACTGGAGCGAGAAGAATCATCCAGCTTCCCAGAGTTGGAATTTTTCGGGCAAATGCATGGAACCTATCTCTTTGCCCAAGGGCGAGATGGGCTCTATATCATAGACCAACATGCGGCTCAGGAACGGGTTAAATATGAGGAATACCGTGAAAGTATTGGCAATGTTGACCAGAGCCAGCAGCAACTCCTAGTACCTTACATCTTTGAATTTCCTGCAGATGATGCCCTTCGTCTCAGGGAGAGAATGCCTCTCTTAGAGGAAGTGGGCGTCTTTCTAGCAGAGTACGGAGAAAATCAATTTATCCTGCGTGAACATCCTATTTGGATGGCAGAAGAAGATATTGAATCAGGCATCTATGAGATGTGCGACATGCTCCTCTTGACCAAGGAGGTTTCGATCAAGAAATACCGAGCAGAGTTGGCTATTATGATGTCCTGCAAACGGTCTATCAAGGCCAACCATCGTATTGATGATCATTCAGCTAGACAGCTGCTTTATCAGCTTTCTCAATGTGACAATCCCTATAACTGTCCCCATGGACGTCCTGTTTTGGTGCATTTTACTAAGTCGGATATGGAAAAGATGTTCCGACGTATTCAGGAAAATCACACCAGTCTCCGTGAGTTGGGGAAATATTAAACTAAAAGGAAAACTATGTACGAATATTTAAAAGGAATCATTACCAAAATCACTGCTAAATACATTGTTCTTGAAACCAATGGTATCGGTTATATCCTGCATGTGGCCAATCCTTATGCCTATTCAGGTCAGGTTAATCAGGAGGCTCAGATTTATGTGCATCAAGTCGTGCGTGAGGACGCTCATCTGATTTATGGATTTCGCTCAGAAGACGAGAAAAAGCTCTTTCTCAGTCTGATTTCGGTATCTGGGATTGGTCCTGTATCAGCTCTGGCCATTATCGCTGCCGATGACAATGCTGGCTTGGTTCAAGCCATCGAAACCAAGAACATTACCTACTTAACCAAGTTTCCTAAAATTGGCAAGAAAACAGCCCAGCAGATGGTGTTGGACTTGGAAGGCAAGGTAGTAGTTGCTGGAGATGACCTTCCTGCTAAGGTCGCAGTGCAAGCAAGCGCTGAAAACCAAGAATTGGAAGAAGCCATGGAAGCCATGTTGGCACTGGGCTACAAGGCGACCGAACTCAAGAAAATCAAGAAATTCTTTGAAGGAACGACAGATACAGCTGAGAACTATATCAAGTCGGCTCTTAAAATGTTGGTTAAATAGGAGCAGAGCATGACAAAACGTTGTTCGTGGGTCAAGATGACCAATCCGCTCTACATCGCCTATCATGATGAGGAGTGGGGCCAGCCCCTCCATGATGATCAAGCATTGTTTGAGTTATTGTGTATGGAAACCTATCAGGCAGGTCTGTCTTGGGAAACGGTACTCAACAAACGCCAAGCTTTCCGAGAAGCCTTTCATGGCTATCAAATTCAAGCGGTCGCAGAAATGACAGATGCCGAATTGGAAAACTTGCTGGATAATCCAGCCATCATTCGAAATAGAGCCAAGATTTTTGCTACACGCGCTAACGCCCAAGCCTTTCTACGACTACAGGAAGAATATGGCTCTTTTGATGCCTATCTTTGGTCTTTTGTTGAGGGGAAAACGATTGTTAATGATGTTCCTGATTATCGCCAAGCCCCAGCTAAAACCGCTTTGTCTGAGAAATTAGCCAAAGATCTCAAAAAAAGAGGTTTCAAGTTCACAGGCCCAGTCGCCGTCTTGTCTTTTCTACAGGCTGCAGGGTTAGTTGATGACCACGAGAACGATTGTGAGTGGAAAAGCAGGAATTAGTGTGTACAGGTAACTAGCATATCTGAGAATATAGAAAAAAGCTGAGAAATTTTTCCCAGCTTTTTATATATACTATTAGATTTGTTAGAGTGAAGTCAAAAAAGTGATTCCACCTAAAATAACACCAGCTGAATTTGGAATGATTAGTATCCAATCCTTCTTAGGTTCCTTTGTCCATCCATAAATAACCCAGATTAAGCAAGATATAGCAGCTGATAAAGGTTGAAATGGTTGAGCTTTATTTCCCTGTAAATTAGCGATAATTTGAGGTATGTAGGCAATAAATACTATAATTCCAATAAAGGCACCAATAGAACCTACGATTCGATTAATTTTTTGTTTTGTCATATACACCTCCTTCAAAAGGATATCATAGAAATTAGCGAAATGCAATAAATTCAGATACAAATTGTAACGAAAACGAATACAAAAGCACAAAAATAGAGAAACTATTTATTTTTTGTTATAGTCAAAGCGAATGATTTGCTCCTTTGCATCTACATAGGCGTGAACTCCGAAGGGGACAATTGCTCTTGGAGTTGCGTGGCCGACATTCAAATTATAGACAATCGGGATATTGCTATCAATGATATCCAATAGTGCCTCTTTATAGTCGTCATAGAAAGTTTCATCCATAGGTTTTCCGACCAAGAGTCCACTGATGGCCTCGAATATACCATTGTCCTTTAAAGTCCGTAACATCTTTTTGAAGTCTTCCGGCTCAGGCTTTTCTTCGCTTGTTTCTAGCAAGAGGATCTTTCCTTCCCAGTCTGACAAGTTAGGGAAAAGTTTGTATTTTTTGCAGAGCTCCGTGCTATCTGCGTATCGAGAGTTGTCAAAGATATCGTAGAGGGATTCGAGGCAACCACCGAGGATTTTTCCCTCGAACTGGGCATTTCCTTGCAACAGCTCAAAACCGGTATTTTCATGACTGACACGAGGTGTTCCTAGAGCCTTGGGACTGAAGTCAGTCCTTTCATCATACCAAACGTCACTAGGGCGGATTTCTGAGATTCTTCCCGTCTCAATCAATTCTTTAAAATAGTGGAGGCTATAGGTCAGCATTTCTTTGTCCAATTCACAAATGTCTGCTAAAAAGGATTGCCCATAAAAAGTCTTGATTCCTAGTTTATGCAACATGAGATGGTTCATGGTTGTATCTGAGAAGCCAAGAAAAATCTTTTGTTTGATAACTTTCTGTAGTTGATCATTTTCAAAAAGATAGGGTAGTAAGCGATAGGTATCGTCTCCACCGATGGCACATAGGATTATGTCGATGCTATCATCAGAAAAGGCATGAATCAAATCCTCTGCACGAGCTTCAGGATGGTCCTTAATAAAGTCTAAGCCTTTTAACGAATGGGGCAAAAAGACAGGATTGAGTCCCAGATCCTTGAGACGTTGGACACCCAAGTCCACTTCGTGTTTGACAAAGTCCTCTCCGATAATGCCACTAGATAAACTAACAATACCAATAGTAGAAATCATATTTTATTCTCCTAGAAATAGATTGAGCCTATTTTATCACAAAAGATAAGAGAAAGCTATGTGGGATTTCAGAAGAATACTTTTAAATCAAGAAAGTAGTAAAAAAGCAACCGCACCTGCAGTTGCTTTTATCATTCTCTTAATAGCGTGTTGGTCCTGCGCTTGCGCTGCGGATATTCAAGCGTTTCTTGAGATAGAAGCGAAGGGCTAGGAGGACTGCTCCGATAATAGCCAGCGGCAATGGAGCAAGTACTGGGTTAAGGCTAGCTGGTAGGAAGCTTGTTGCAAAGAAGACAAGCAACCAAAGGAACATAGAAGCTAGGATAACCAGTACAGATTTCCAGAAAGGTGGACGTTGACTGCGGTCCATATCTGGTCCATAGTATTGGTAAACAAAGTAGTACATCAAGTAGAAGGCAAATCCACCAACCAGTCCAACTAATAGAAGAGTAATCAATCCATAGCCGAAAGCTTGATCTGCCGCAAAGAAGGTTGTGAGGGCGCTGACGAGGGCAAAGAGGCTAGTGATGAAAAGAGCTGAGTCCATAATCATGAGTTTGGGATCATCATTTTCTTTTGGATGCTCTTTTTCATATTGCTCCTTGACAGTGAAGCTATGAGCCCAGTGAGTTGGTGCGCCGTAAAGGGAACGAGCAGTCGTACCTTTGGCTTGCTCTTCAAGGATTTTGGGAATAACTTCCTCAAAAATAGTCTTGATTTCAGCGTCTGTTTTTCCATCTTTGATGAATTGTTGGGTAGCGATATGGACAAACTCTTGGTTTTTCTTAGTTAATTTTTGTAGATCAATCTGAGACATAGGAACTCCTCTTAGAACCATTTTTTATGGATGAGATAGAGAGTGAGCGAGACACTCATAGCAAAGGCGATAAAGACGATTAACCAGAAGGCATTTGGCTCGCCGTTTAGGGGGATTTCATTATCCTTAAAGTTCATCCCGTAGGCAGAAAAGACCATGGTTGGGATGGACATGACGATGGTCACAAGGGCCAAGGTCTTCATGATGTTGTTCTGGTTGTTGGAAATGATAGAGGCAAAGGTCTCTGTCATAGAGTGCAAGACGTTTCCATAAATGTCTGCCATCTCGATGGCCTGTTGGGTTTCAATCAAGGTATCTTCAAGCAGGTCTTCGTCCTCAAGGTATTTCTTGATATTGCTGGTTGAGCTGGTCAATTTCTTAATCACACGCTCATTGGTTTTGAGGGAGGCCTTGAAATAGACGATGGTTTTTTCCAATTCCATAAGCTCAATCAATTCTTCATTACGAGTTGATTGATGCAGTTGACTTTCGATTTGTTCACTCTTGCGGTCAATTGAACGAAGGGCTGTTAGGTAAAGCTCTGCATTGCGATAGAGAATCTGGAAGATAAAACGCGAACGCATGAAGGTGTAGAAATTACGCAAGCGACGGTTGATAAAGACATCGAGGACAGGTAGTGGTTCCAAACACGTAGTGATAATGGTTTCCTCGGTGATGATAATACCAAGCGGGATGGTTACGTAGTAGGTGCGGTTATTTCTTTCCTCTGTGACCGGCACGTCTACGATAATCAGGGTGTACTCGTCTTCAATGGTAATACGAGACATTTCTTCCGCATCGAGCGGTGCTCGAAGGTCGGTAATATCAATGTCGAAGGCGTTAGCGATTTCCAGTGATTCATTTTGAGTTGGATTGACGAGATTGATCCAAGTACCCGGTTCAAGCGTATCGATCTCTTTAAATTCAGTTGTTGTAGAGAGAAAAACTTGTTTCATATCCCTTATCCTTTCTCATTTTTCAGATTTTTTCACACCGTACTATTATACTACAAAATCGGCCTTTTGGGTAATAGAATCTCACTTTTTTTGGTATAATGGTAAGCAATAATGGACTAGAAAGAACAAAGATGCAAGATAAAATTGTCATTCATGGGGCACGTGCCCATAATTTAAAAAATATTGATGTGGAGATTCCGCGAGACAAGTTGGTTGTCGTGACAGGCTTGTCAGGTTCAGGGAAATCCAGTCTGGCCTTTGACACCCTCTATGCGGAGGGACAACGTCGCTATGTGGAGAGTTTGTCAGCCTACGCTCGCCAGTTTTTGGGCAATATGGAAAAACCAGATGTAGATGCTATTGATGGTCTCAGCCCAGCTATTTCCATCGACCAGAAAACGACTAGTAAAAACCCTCGTTCAACCGTGGGAACGACGACTGAAATCAATGACTATCTGCGTCTCCTCTATGCGCGTGTGGGGACGCCTTACTGTATCAACGGACATGGAGCTATCAAGGCTTCTTCTGTGGAGCAAATCGTGGATAAGGTTTTGGAGTTACCAGAACGCCAGCGCTTGCAGATTTTGGCTCCTGTCATCCGCAAGAAAAAAGGGCAGCATAAGAGCGTTATTGAAAAGGTTCAGAAAGACGGCTATGTCCGTGTCCGTGTGGATGGGGAAGTCTATGATGTGACCGAAGTGCCAGAGTTGTCTAAGAGCAAGCAACACAATATTGATGTCGTGGTTGACCGTATTGTCATCAAGGAGGGCATCCGTAGTCGTCTCTTTGATTCCATTGAGGCTGCCCTTCGTATTGCAGAAGGTTATGTCATTATCGATACCATGGACGATTCTGAGTTGCTCTTCTCTGAGCATTATGCCTGCCCAGTTTGTGGATTTACTGTCCCAGAGTTAGAGCCTCGTCTCTTCTCCTTCAATGCTCCTTTTGGCTCTTGTAGTGAGTGTGACGGCTTGGGCATCAAGCTGGAGGTGGATACTGATTTGGTAGTGCCAGATGCCAGCAAAACGCTACGTGAGGGGGCGCTGGCACCTTGGAATCCTATCTCATCTAACTACTATCCAAACATGCTAGGGCAGGCCATGATAGCCTTTGGAGTGGATATGGATAAGCCTTTTGAGGACTTGTCAGAAGAAGACAAGAACTTGATTCTCTACGGCTCAGATGGTAAGGAATTCCATTTCCACTATGAGAATGAATTTGGTGGTGTGCGCGATATTGACATTCCTTTTGAGGGAGTTGTCAATAATATTAAGCGTCGTTACCATGAAACTAATAGCGATTACACGCGCACCCAGATGCGGCTCTACATGAATGAGCTGACCTGCGGAACCTGTTACGGTTACCGTCTCAATGATCAGGCCTTGTCTGTCCGTGTGGGTGGAGAGCAAGGGCCGCATATTGGAGAAATCTCAGACCTGTCGATTGCAGACCACTTGGACTTGGTGAGCCAGCTGACCTTGTCTGAAAATGAAGCCATCATTGCTCGCCCAATCCTCAAGGAAATCAAGGACCGCTTGACCTTCCTTAATAACGTAGGCCTCAACTATCTGACTCTGTCACGTTCGGCAGGAACCCTTTCAGGTGGGGAGAGTCAGCGTATTCGCTTGGCAACTCAGATTGGTTCCAACCTCTCAGGTGTCCTCTATATTTTGGATGAGCCGTCAATCGGTCTTCACCAGAGGGATAATGACCGCCTGATTGCCAGTCTGAAAAAGATGCGTGACTTGGGCAATACTCTTATCGTAGTGGAACACGACGAAGATACCATGCGTGAGGCGGACTATCTGATTGACGTTGGTCCCGGTGCCGGTGTTTTTGGTGGGGAGATTGTTGCAGCAGGTACACCTAAGCAAGTGGCTCGCAACAGCAAGTCTATCACAGGTCAGTACTTGTCAGGGAAACGTGCCATTCCAGTACCAGAAGAGCGTCGTGTGGGAAATGGTCGTTTTATCGAAGTGACAGGTGCGCGTGAGAACAATTTGCAAAATGTTACTGCTCGCTTCCCATTAGGAAAATTCATTGCGGTGACAGGGGTGTCGGGCTCAGGCAAGTCGACCTTAATCAACAGCATCCTCAAAAAAGCCATTGCTCAGAAGCTCAACCGTAATTCAGACAAGCCTGGTAAATTTAAGACTATTACAGGGATTGAGCATGTAGACCGCTTGATTGACATTGACCAGAGTCCAATCGGACGAACGCCGAGGTCCAACCCGGCTACCTATACGGGAGTTTTTGACGATATACGTGACCTTTTTGCCCAGACAAATGAGGCCAAGATTCGAGGCTACAAGAAGGGGCGTTTCAGTTTCAACGTTAAGGGAGGCCGCTGTGAAGCCTGCTCAGGTGACGGGATTATCAAGATTGAGATGCACTTCTTGCCAGACGTTTATGTTGCCTGTGAAGTCTGCCACGGGACCCGCTATAACAGTGAAACCCTTGAAGTTCACTACAAGGAAAAGAATATCTCGCAGGTCTTGGACATGACGGTCAACGATGCGGTAGAATTTTTCCAACACATTCCGAAAATTCAACGCAAACTTCAGACTATTAAGGATGTGGGACTGGGCTATGTGACGCTAGGTCAACCGGCTACCACCCTTTCTGGGGGAGAAGCCCAGCGTATGAAGTTGGCTAGCGAACTCCACAAACGCTCGACAGGCAAGTCATTCTATATTCTGGATGAGCCGACGACAGGGCTTCACACGGAGGACATTGCTCGCTTGCTTAAGGTTCTCGCTCGCTTTGTCGACGATGGCAATACAGTCCTCGTTATTGAGCACAATCTGGATGTTATCAAGACAGCAGACCATATTATTGATTTGGGTCCTGAGGGCGGTGTCGGTGGTGGAACCATCATCGCAACAGGAACTCCAGAAGAAGTAGCGGCCAATGAAGCCAGCTACACAGGACACTATTTGAAAGGAAAGTTACATCATGAATAAACGTGTACAAGCATTTCTCGCTAAAATGCAAGAAAAAGAACTAGATGGTATCATTATCAATAACCTTAAAAACGTCTACTACTTGACTGGTTTTTGGGGTTCAAATGGAACAGTCTTTATCAGCCGTGACCGTCAGGTCTTGGTGACAGACTCTCGCTATATCATTGCAGCCAAGCAAGAAACCAGTGGGATTGAGATTGTGGCTGACCGTGATGAATTGGCTGTCATTGCAGGCATTGTTAAGGACATGGGCTTGTCTCAAATCGGTTTTGAGGACGAGATTTCGGTCTCTTATTACCACCGTATGCAGGCAGCCTTTGAAGGAATTGACTTGCTTCCACAAACTCAGTTTGTTGAAGGTCTTCGTATGATTAAGGATGAGGCGGAGATTGCAGCTATTCGCAAGGCTTGTTCTATCTCAGACCAAGCTTTCCGCGATGCGCTTGACTTTATCAAGCCAGGAAAGACTGAAATTGAGATTGCCAACTTCCTTGACTTCCGCATGCGTGAGTTGGGAGCATCTGGCTTGTCTTTTGACACTATTCTAGCTAGCGGTATCAATTCTTCCAAACCTCATGCTCATCCTATGCACAAACCAGTTGAGCTAGGAGAAGCCATTACCATGGACTTCGGTTGCCTTTATGATCACTATGTCAGCGATATGACACGGACTATCTACTTGGGGCATGTTAGCGACGAGCAAGCAGAGATTTACAATACGGTTTTGAAAGCCAATCAAGCCCTTATTGACCAAGCCAAGGCAGGTCTAGGTTTCCGTGACTTTGACAAAATTCCTCGTGATATTATCATTGAGGCAGGTTATGGCGATTACTTTACTCACGGTATTGGACACGGTATTGGTCTGGATATTCATGAAGAGCCTTACTTTAGCCAGACTTCTACAGAAACTATTAAGGCAGGTATGGCCTTGACAGACGAGCCAGGTATTTATATTGAAGGTAAATATGGTGTTCGTATCGAGGATGATATTCTGATTACAGAGACAGGTTGTGAATTGTTGACCCTAGCTCCAAAAGAGTTGATAGTCATTTAAGAGTCAAACAACTCAAATGATTGACTTTTAAATTTTAAAGGTTTATACTGAAAGACGAAAACGGTAGGTGAGGCTACCATAGGGATACGGATGACTACCGCAAAGCAGTGGAGACACTACTCGTTGGTCAACAGTCCTGGTCGCGAAGGTCAAGACTAAGCTCATTTCATTGCCCTATGGAGTTAAAGCTTGAACGAAAAAACAGATATTTAGTTTTTAATCCTGCCATTTTTTGATGGTAGGATTTTCTACTGTTTTAAAACAAAGAAAGGAGACAGACGATGCAAATTGACGACCATCCGGAACCGCACATACACAGCCAATCGCTGATTTGTGTCGTTCTGCCCTTATAAAGTGATTGGTCTCTGTGTATGAAACACATCATTCATACAGATAGGAGAAACCAATGAAAACTACAAAAGAAAGATTAGCAACAGCTATTCATACATCTTTAAACGAAACTCTATCTTTTTATAAGACAAGTCTAACAGGCTTGACTGAGGAACAAGTCGAACAAAATCGTAACCTCTATGGCGACAATGTGATTACCAAAGGCCAAGAAGATTCGATTTTGAAAAAGATTTACGAATCAATCATCAATCCTTTTACAATCATCTTGCTGGTTATCGCCGTGATTTCCTTAGTGACCAATGTCTGGTTGGCAAAACCAGGTCAGGAAGATCCGACGACTTCCATTATCATCGTTGTCCTAGTCCTCATTTCTGGAGGCATTCGATTTATCCAAGAACTTCGCAGTGATAAGGCAGCCACCAATCTTTCAAAAATGATTGTCAACACAGCGACTGTCATTCGTCAAGGAGAAATCCAAGAAGTACCTATCGATGACTTGGTAGTGGGTGACGTGGTTAAATTAAGCGCTGGAGACATGATTCCAGCAGACCTTCTTTTATTTGAGTCGCGCGATTTCTTTGTCCAACAGTCTGGCTTGACAGGCGAAAGTGATTCTGTTGAAAAATTGGCCTTGACCAAGGCAACAGTGCAACAATCTGATAGTCTGCTCGAAGCCGAATCCTTGGCTTTTATGGGAACCAATGTCTTGTCTGGTAGTGCCAAGGCTGTGGTTTTGGCGGTTGGTGATGATACCATGATGGGGGCCATTGAGCAGACTCTAAACACATATGACGAGCCTACTTCGTTTGAACGAGAGATGAATAGTATCTCTTGGCTCTTGATTCGCTTGATGTTGGTCATGGTGCCCATCGTTTTCTTGTCCAATGGTTTAACAGATGGAGATTGGTTAGAAGCTGGTGTATTTGCCTTGAGTGTGGGTGTCGGGCTTACACCTGAGATGCTTCCTATGATCATCACGGCCAGTCTAGCAAAAGGTTCTATTATCATGGCCAAGGAAAAAGTGGTTATCAAGAAACTCAATGCCATACAGGACTTAGGGGCAATTGATATTTTGTGTACAGATAAGACAGGAACTCTAACCCAAGACGAAATTGTCCTTGAATATCCCTTGGACATCCACGGACGCTTGGATTTGACTGTCTTGAGACGAGCTTATCTCAATTCTTATTTTCAAACTGGCTTGAAAAATTTGATGGACCGTGCCATTATCAGTAGAACTGAAAAAGAAGCTAAAGAACACGCTATTCTACAAAATTTGGATACTAGCTTCCAAAAAATCGATGAACTTCCATTTGACTTTGAACGTAGACGGATGAGTGTCATCGTCAAGGATGAGAACGAAGTTGTTAGTTTGGTAACCAAGGGTGCCCTAGAGGAAATGCTTGCGATTTCCAGTCATGCGGAATACCAAGGAGTGATTACTCCCTTGACAGATGCTATTAGAGAGGAAATATTAGCAGAAGTCAGACAACTCAATCAACAAGGTTTGCGTGTCTTGGGAGTGGCTTATAAGTCAGGTTTGAGGGAAGAACATGCCTATACAGTTGATGACGAAGGGGACATGATTCTAACTGGTTATTTAGCCTTCCTAGATCCACCAAAACCATCTGCTGCACCAGCAATTAAGGCTTTGTTAGAACATGGAGTTCAAACAAAGATTTTAACGGGAGACAACGAAAAGGTTACCCAAGCAGTCTGTGAAAAGGTTGGTTTGGATATCAATCAGATGCTGTTGGGATCTGAAATTGATCAGATGAGTGATCAAGAATTGGCCCAAGCCGTAGAGGAGGTAACTGTCTTTGCCAAACTTTCTCCTGACCAAAAAGCAAGGATTATTTTGCAATTTAAGGCTAATGGTCATGCTGTCGGCTATATGGGAGATGGAATCAATGATGCTCCTTCTATGAAAGTTGCAGATGTGGGGATTTCTGTTGATACAGCAGTAGATATTGCCAAAGAAACAGCTGATGTTATCCTACTTGATAAGGATCTCATGGTGCTTGAAAAAGGACTTGTTGAAGGGCGTAAGGTCTATGCCAATATGACCAAATATATCAAGATGACGGTCAGTTCTAATTTTGGAAATATTTTATCCCTATTGGTCTCTGGAATCTTTTTACCATTTTTACCAATGGCACCAGTTCATTTGATTATCCTAAATCTAGTCTATGATTTGTCTTGTATCTCCTTGCCTTTTGACAAGGTGGACAAAGATTTTTTGAGAAATCCGCATACCTGGGAAGCCAAGTCTATCACACGCTTCATGGTCTGGATGGGGCCTATCTCTTCTGCCTTTGATATTTTGACCTTCATTTTGCTTTATTTTATCATTGTACCCATGACGACAGGTCATGCCTATGTTCATGGAGCAGAGTCGGCCGTAGGATTTATTGTCTTGTTCCAGACAGGTTGGTTTATCGAGTCCATGTGGTCACAAACTATGGTTATCCATATGTTGCGTTCAGCCAAAATTCCTTTTTTACAAAGTCGTCCAGCTTGGCTAGTCCTTGTGACAACCTTATTGGCTGCAGCCTTTGTGACCTTCCTTCCCTATAGTCCACTCGCAAGCCTACTTCATCTCACTCCTTTAAAACCGATTTATTTCATCTTTTTACTTTTCATCATCATTTTGTATATGATTAGCGTGACAATTGTGAAAAAAATCTATATCAAAAAATATCAAGAATGGCTGTAAATTTCATTTTGTCAAGAAAAAAGTACGAAAATGACGAAAAAAATCAAAAAAATTTAAAAATAGGTCGCAAGTCGGATGTTTTTTATGGTATAATAGACTAAACTGATAGTAACATGTAGCGAAAGGGGTAGGTACATGATTAAAATTTATACAGTCTCAAGTTGTACTAGCTGTAAAAAAGCAAAAACCTGGCTCAATGCCCACCAGTTAAGTTATAAAGAACAAAACCTTGGTAAAGAAGGAATTACGAGAGAAGAATTACTGGATATTCTAACCAAAACAGATAATGGAATAGCCAGCATCGTTTCATCTAAAAATCGCTATGCCAAAGCCCTCGGAGTGGATATTGAAGATTTGAGTGTCAATGAAGTCCTCAATCTGATTATGGAGACACCGAGAATTTTAAAGAGCCCAATCCTTGTGGATGAAAAACGCCTGCAGGTTGGCTACAAGGAAGACGATATTCGTGCCTTCCTACCACGCTCTGTCCGTAATGTAGAAAATGCAGAAGCACGTTTGCGTGCAGCTCTATAAACATCAAGGCTGGGAGCAATTCCCAGTCTTATTCTATTTTAATCTCAAAAAGAAAGAAGAAAGAAATGAAAAAAATAGTTCTTGTTACTCTAGCTTTCCTTTTTGTCCTGGTTGGTTGCGGACATAAAAAAGAAACTGGACCAGCTACAAAAACAGAAAAGGATACGCTTCAGTCGGCATTGCCAGTTATTGAAAATGCTGAGAAGAATACAGTTGTAACCAAGACTTTGGTTTTGCCCAAGTCAGATGATGGCAGCCAGCAAACCCAAACTATTACTTATAAAGACAAGACTTTTTTGAACCTAACCATTCAACAAAAGCGTCCAGTCTCAGATGAGTTGAAGACCTATATTGACCAACATGGTGTGGAAGAAACTCAAAAAGCTCTCCTTGAGGCGGAGGAGAAGGATGAGTCTATCATTGAAGCTCGTAAATTGGCAGGCTTCAAGCTTGAAACCAAATTATTGAGTGCAACAGAACTTCAAACAACGACTAGTTATGATTTTCAAGTTTTGGATGTCAAGAAGGCTTCTCAGTTAGAATATTTGAAGAACATTGGTTTAGAAAATCTTTTGAAAAATGAACCAAGCAAATATATTTCAGACAGATTGGCAAATGGCGCGACAGAACAATAGAAAATCCAAATAAATAGACTGCCTGAATTGTAGAACGTAAGGAATTATGCTATAATGGTACTATTCTAAGGAAAGAGGGTGTTAGAATGGGATTTACTGAAGAAACAGTACGTTTTAAATTGGACGATTCCAATAAAAAAGAAATTAGCGAAACTCTGACTGATGTTTATGCTTCGTTGAACGATAAGGGCTACAACCCGATTAACCAAATCGTAGGTTACGTATTGAGTGGAGACCCTGCCTACGTTCCTCGTTATAATAATGCACGAAATCAAATCCGTAAATATGAGCGCGATGAAATCGTTGAAGAATTGGTCCGCTACTACCTTAAAGGACAAGGAGTCGATCTATAACCTATGAGAATTATGGGATTGGACGTCGGTTCAAAAACGGTAGGGGTAGCTATTAGCGATCCGCTCGGTTTTACAGCTCAAGGGCTTGAAATCATCCAAATCAATGAGGAGCAAGGCCAATTTGGTTTTGACCGCGTTAAGGAGTTGGTTGATACTTATAAGGTGGAACGATTTGTAGTGGGCTTGCCTAAAAACATGAACAATACAAGCGGACCGCGCGTGGAAGCTAGTCAAGCATACGGAGCAAAGCTAGAAGAGCTTTTTGGTTTACCAGTAGACTATCAAGATGAACGCTTGACAACAGTGGCTGCTGAGCGTATGTTGATTGAACAAGCAGATATCAGCCGTAACAAGCGTAAGAAAGTCATTGATAAGTTAGCAGCTCAGCTGATTTTACAAAATTATTTAGATAGAAAATTTTAATATAAAGGAGAGGCTATGTCACACGATCATAACCACGATCACGAAGAACGTGAACTAATCACACTAGTAGATGAGCAAGGAAACGAAACCTTGTTTGAAATCCTTTTGACGATTGATGGAAAAGAAGAATTTGGTAAAAACTATGTTCTCCTAGTACCAGTTAACGCAGAAGAAGACGAAGACGGACAAGTTGAAATCCAAGCTTACTCATTCATCGAAAACGAGGATGGAACAGAAGGTGAATTGCAACCAATCCCAGAAGACTCAGAAGACGAATGGAACATGATTGAAGAAGTCTTCAATAGTTTTATGGAGGAGTAAACACGTCCTGTGGACGTGTTTAGCCCTGCGCCAGAAATTAGAAACGCAGGCAGTCTGGGAGACGTTTTTAGCCCAGTTCCTTAAAATAAGAGAGAACTGGTAAGTCCGGGGGACGTTTTTAGCCCACGTTAATATTTATAGTAGCTAGTTATTAGCTAACCAGGTAAGAGGTTGGGACGAAAATCCTGACCTCGTTTTTTGTTATCTACGGAATTTTGCTAGGTAATTGATTAGACTTTTGTCAAGGAGATGTGTATGTTTGAAGTAGAAGAATGGCTTCATAGTCGGATTGGTTTGAATTTTCGATCAGGTTTGGGCCGAATGCAGCAAGCGGTGGATTTGTTAGGAAATCCTGAGAAGTCTTATCCTATTATCCATGTAACAGGTACTAATGGAAAAGGTTCTACCATTGCTTTTATGAGGGAGTTATTTATGGGGCATGGTAAAAAAGTCGCGACCTTTACCTCCCCTCATATCGTCTCCATCAATGACCGAATCTGCATTAATGGGCAACCTATAGCAGACGCAGACTTTATCCATTTAGCTGAGCAAGTCAAGGAGATGGAAAAGACGCTTTTGCAAACTCATGACCAGTTGTCCTTTTTTGAATTGATGACCTTGATTGCTTTTCTCTACTTTAGGGAGCAAGCGGTGGATTTGGTTTTACTAGAAGTGGGAATTGGTGGTTTACTTGACACGACCAATGTGGTAACTGGAGAGATTGCTGTTATCACCTCCATCGGGCTTGATCATCAGGAGACTTTGGGCGATAGTCTGGAAGCAATCGCAGAGCAGAAAGCTGGTATTTTCAAGGCTGGTAAGAAGGCAGTGATTGCCAAATTGCCTCCAGAAGCTAGGCTTGTTTGTCAGAAAAAAACAGCCTCTTTAGCTGTTGACCTTTATCAGGCAGGTCAGGATTTTTCAATGTTGAATGGCGATTTTTCAAGTTCTTTACTAAATCTTTCACAGTTGAAAATAGGCTTGGAAGGAGCTTATCAGCAGGAAAATGCGGCCTTGGCGTTGCAAACTTTTCTTCTTTTTATGGGAGAAGGAAAGGAAGTTGTTGATGAGCAGGCTGTAAGAAAGGCCTTGAAACAGACCCATTGGGCTGGTCGCTTGGAGCGTATTTGCCCACAGATTTATTTGGATGGAGCGCATAACCTCCCTGCCTTGACTCGCTTGGTTGAGTTTATCAAAGAAAAAGAGCAGGAAGGTTATCGTCCTCAAATCCTATTTGGAGCCTTGAAACGGAAGGATTATCAAGGGATGTTGGCTTATCTGACTGAAAATTTGCCTCAGGTGGAACTCAAGGTGACCGGCTTTGACTATCAAGGTTCTTTGGACGAGACAGATGTAACAGGTTACCATGTAATTCCCTCTTACCGAGAATTTATTAGCGATTTTGAAGAAAGAGCCGATACCCAGGATTTGTTGTTTATCACAGGATCTCTCTATTTTATCTCAGAAGTACGGAGTTACCTACTGGACCATGAGCATATAAATTGACCACCTTTTTTGAACTTGTTATACTAGATGAATTGCTGGCTAAGAAAAAATCTATTTCTCTAGCATGGCAAGAGAAAGGACATTTATTATGACATTCAAAACAGCAGCACTTTCTATTGTTGCTTTAGCGAGTGTATCTTTGCTAGTTGCTTGTTCCCAAAGAACACAACCAGTTCAACAGCCTGTGGCTCAGCAGCAGGTCCAACAACCTGCTCAACAGAATACCAATACTGCAAATGCAGGGACTAACCAAAATCAAGCAGCTCCAGTACAAAGCCAACCTGTTGCTCAACCGACCGATATTGATGGAACTTATACTGGTCAGGATGAAGGAGACCGTATCACTTTGGTAGTGACTGGTACAACTGGTACATGGATACAGGTAGAAACTGATGGGGATCAGAAAGTCAAACAGGTCACATTTGATGCAGCAAATCAACGCATGATTATTGGCGATGATGTCAAAATTTACACTGTAAACGGTAATCAAATCGTCGTAGACGATATGGATAGAGACCCATCGGACAAAATCATTTTAACTAAATAAGATTATGCAAGTAGAAAGAGCTGGATTTTTCAGCCTTTTTACTTTTACCTAGAAAATAATCATAAATACTTGCCTTCTGTCTAATACCTGAGTTATACTAGTATCAATTACCTGTTTTTAGCATTCATACTCTTCGAAAATCTCTTCAAACCGCGTCAACGTCGCCTTGCCGTATATATGTGACTGACTTTGTCAGTCTTATCTACAACCTCAAAGCGGTGCTTTGAGCAGCCTGCGGCTAGTTTCCTAGTTTGCTCTTTGATTTTCATTGAGTATCAAAATATCAAGGAGGGGATATGAAATATAGGAAATTTCAATTATTGATGTCCAAGTATGGCTTTAGTCTTTCGATTATGCTACTTGAACTTTGTCTGGTTTTTGGTCTTTTTCTTTATTTAGGACGCATGGCTCCCATTTTATGGATTACTGTCCTCATTCTACTGAGTATCATCACAATCATTTCGATAGTCAACCGTAATACGACTCCTGAGAATAAGGTAACCTGGTTATTAGTAGCCTTTGTGCCAGTATTTGGCCCCTTGCTCTATCTGATGTTTGGTGAGAGGCGATTGTCCAAAAAAGAAATCAAACAACTGAAGAAGCTAGGCTCCATGCATTTCCAAGAAGCAAAAAGCCAGCTACTAAAAGAGGAATTAAAAGAAAGTGACAAGGCAGCTTATGGCGTCATCAAGTCCTTATTGAGTATGGATACCAATGCCGATGTCTATGATCAAACTGCCTCTACATTTTTTCCTAACGGAGAAGCTATGTGGAAAAAGATGGTAGAAGACCTTAAAAAGGCTGAGAAATTTATTTTCTTGGAATATTACATTATAGAAGAAGGTTTGATGTGGAATCGTATTCTAGAAATCTTGGAGCAAAAGGTTGCTCAAGGAGTTGAGGTTAAACTGCTCTATGATGATATTGGCTGTATGGCTACTTTAACAGGAGATTATGCTCATCGACTTCGTCAGCTGGGCATCGAGGCCCATAAATTCAATAAAGTTATTCCCCGTTTAACAGTAGCCTATAATAACAGAGATCATAGAAAAATATTGATTGTTGATGGTCAGATAGCCTATACTGGTGGGGTCAATCTGGCAGATGAGTACATTAACCACGTCGAGAGATTTGGTTATTGGAAGGATAGTGGAATTCGCTTGGACGGACTAGCAGTAAAAGCCCTGACACGTTTGTTTTTAACGACTTGGTACATCAATCGTGGGGAAATTAGTGATTTTGATCAATATCATTTAGAAAATCATTCTATCCCAAGTGACGGTTTAACCATTCCATACGGGAGTGGACCCAAGCCAATTTTTCGAACGCAGGTAGGGAAAAAGGTTTATCAGAGTTTGATCAATCAAGCAACTGAATCGGTCTATATTACGACACCTTATTTGATTATAGATTATGATTTAACAGAGACAATCAAAAATGCTGCTATGAGAGGGGTCGATGTTCGGATTGTCACCCCTTACATACCAGATAAGAAGTTCATTCAGTTAGTCACAAGAGGCGCTTATCCAGATCTTCTTTCTGCTGGAGTTCGGATTTATGAGTATAGTCCGGGTTTTATTCATAGTAAGCAGATGTTGGTAGACGAAGATTTTGCGGTAGTGGGGACAATCAATCTCGACTACCGGAGCTTGGTACACCATTATGAAAATGCAGTCTTGCTCTATAAAACTCCTTCTATAATGGAAATTGCCCGAGATTTTCAAAATATATTTGCAGATTCTCAGGAAGTCTATCCTCATTCTATCAAAACGAGCTGGTATCAAAAGCTTGTAAAAGAAATCGCCCAGTTATTCGCCCCAATCTTATAAGAAAAAGAGGACTTAGGATACAAACAAGTCCTCTTTTTCTTGCCTTTTACGAATAAGAAGATGTAGGAGGACAGATGCTGACTCAGAAAGAATTGGATTATATCATAACATTTAAACAGACACATTTACACCGCTTTCGGGAAATTGAAACCTTTGTGAAACTATGCAAAAAATCACTCAAACAGCCATCGCAAGCTGACAATCCTAGGACTTTTTGATATACTAAGACAGATAAATTGAATAGGAGAAACGATATGAGTGTGTATGGTAGAGTAGAAGAAGTTCATCAGGAGAATCGTGAACCTCTAGAATACCAAATCGAACAAGAATCGCATCATCGTGAATCAAGTCGTCTTCCTTTGGTAAAAATTTTACTATGGAGTACGCTTGTAACAGGGATAACTCTAGGAGTACCGCTATTACTCGATTTAATGAGTGTACAAGAAGTGCAGGATTTTTATGCAGGTTGGGCTCTTCATCAGACAGGGAAGATTTACAGCGACTATTATGGAAGTCAAGGTTTGCTTTATTATTTGCTGACTTATGTAACTCAGGGCGGATTTTTCTTTGCCATCTTTGAGTGGTTAGCCTTGGTAGCAGGAGGATTTTTCCTTTTTAGATCAGCGGACACCTTGACAGAGCAAGGAGATCAAGCTGGACAAGTGGTGACTATTTTTTATATGCTAGTTACAGGTCTTGCTTTTGGTGGAGGTTATGCGACTCTTTTAGCGCTTCCCTTCTTATTCGCGGCCTTTAGTTTAGTTGCGGCTTATCTAAGCAATCCAAGACATGACAAGGGATTTGTACGGATTGGGCTTGCTTTGGCGAGCGGATTTTTCTTTGCTCCCTTGGCATCGCTCCTGTTTATTGCTGTAGTGAGTTTAGGCTTGTTGGTCTTTAACCTTGGGCATAGACGTTTTGCACATGGATTTTATCAGTTTCTTGCAGTGGCTTTAGGTTTTTCACTTATCTTTTATCCAACTGCCTACTATAGTGTTGCAACAGGAAGTTTTGGGGATGCCATTAGTGGTATTCGCTATCCCATTGACAGTATTCGCTTTGATTTCACTTCTAAAATTTTAGAGAATATGGCTTTTTATGGCTTGTTGTCTCTTGGTTTGGGATTTGTGGTTTGTATCTTTTTAGGTCTCTTTCAATCTAAACCCTCTAAACTATACGTCATTTCGGTTCCTGCAAGTCTTGTGACAATTTTAGGTTTGATTTTACTTTTCTTTTCACAAGAGCCTGTGCACGCTTCTTATTTGATGGTCGTCTTCCCTGTTTTCCTACTTTTATTGGTAACCAATATTAAGAGTCAACAGAGGGGGCGTAGTGTTAGACGAAGACGAAGAGAAACGCCAGTTAGCCTATGGAGTCGTTTCTTCAAAGGAAATCTATATCTGCCAGTTTTAGGGCTTGTCTATCTTTTGACTGTTCCCTTTTTGATGAAGTTTGTCCTTTATCCAGTACCTTATCAAGAACGTAATCGTCTTGCTGATTTGGTAAAAGAGGAGACAAGTAGGGAAGATGCTATCTATGCATGGGATGATACTGCAACTCTTTATCGTAAGAGTGAGCGCTTGTCGCCATCGGCTATTTTGTCCCCGTTGCACTATACAGCAACTGAGGAAAATCGGAATAAGCTACTCAATGACTTGAAAGAAAATCAACCCAAGCTGATTGTGGTGAACGACAAGGTGGCGCTCTGGTCTGAAGTGGATAGCTTGCTCAAAGAAAATTACCAACCAGTAAAGACTGATTACTCAGAGTTTAAAGTCTATAAAATTAAATAACTAAATCAATATCTTGTGTATTTTTAAAAATTTTAGGATTTTTACCACAAGATATTGATTTTTCTTTTTAGAGTGGTATAATACTTTTTAGAAAGAACATTTTAGAAAAGAGCATGAATATGATTGCACTAGAAGAAAAAATTACAACCTTACCAACTCTCTTCGTCGAGAAACGAGATGGGAGACGTGTTGTATTTGATGTGGACAAGATTGACAAGGCTCTCCACAAGGCGGCAGACAAGGTTATGGATGTGACACCCTTGGTCGAAAAACGCCTCAATGCTCTGACCGAGCGAATTGTCACAGAAATTCATAGTCGCTTTCCACAGGGGGTTAAGATTTACGAAATTCAAAATATTGTAGAACATGAACTCCTTGAAGCCAAAGAATATGCGCTGGCTGAGGAGTATATTACTTATCGGACACAAAGGGATTTTGAGCGCTCAAAAGCGACAGATATTAACTTTAGTATCCATAAACTACTCAACAAAGACCAGGCAGTTGTCAATGAAAATGCCAATAAAGACAGCGATGTCTTTAATACCCAGCGTGATTTGACAGCAGGGATTGTTGGGAAATCAATCGGACTGCAAATGCTTCCTAAGCACGTAGCCAATGCCCACCAAAAAGGGGATATCCACTATCACGATTTGGACTACAGCCCTTATACACCTATGACCAACTGCTGTTTGATTGATTTTAAAGGTATGTTGGAAAATGGTTTTAAGATTGGAAATGCAGAGGTAGAAGGTCCCAAGTCTATCCAGACTGCGACAGCTCAGATTTCCCAAATTATCGCCAACGTTGCTTCTAGCCAGTACGGTGGCTGTTCAGCTGACCGTATCGATGAAGTTTTGGCGCCTTATGCAGAGAAGAACTATCAAAAACATCTCAAAGATGCAGAAGAATGGGTCTTGCCTGAAAAACGGGAAGATTATGCTTGGAAGAAAACCCAAAAAGACATCTATGATGCCATGCAATCTCTCGAGTATGAAATCAACACCCTCTTCACTTCAAATGGACAAACACCTTTTACTTCACTAGGTTTTGGTCTGGGAACCAGTCGTTTTGAGCGGGAAATTCAAAAAGCTATCTTAAACATCCGAATCAAGGGACTTGGTTCAGAACACCGCACAGCTATCTTCCCTAAACTTATCTTCACGCTTAAAAGAGGACTCAACTTAGAAGAAGGGACTCCCAACTACGACATTAAGCAGTTGGCTCTTGAGTGTGCAACCAAGCGGATGTACCCAGATGTTTTGTCCTATGATAAAATTGTTGAGTTGACAGGTTCTTTCAAGGTTCCTATGGGTTGCCGTTCGTTCCTTCAAGGATGGAAGGATGAAAATGGCGTAGAAGTCAATTCAGGTCGCATGAATCTAGGTGTTGTGACGGTTAACCTGCCTCGTATTGCTCTTGAGTCTGAGGGCGACATGAATAAGTTCTGGGAAATCTTCAACGAGCGTATGAATATCGCTGAAGATGCTCTGGTTTACCGTGTCGAACGAACTAAAGAAGCGACGCCAGCAAATGCTCCTATCCTCTATCAATACGGTGCTTTTGGCCATCGTCTAGGTAAAGAAGAAAGTGTTGACCAGCTCTTTAAGAATCGTCGTGCAACCGTTTCGCTTGGTTACATCGGTTTGTACGAGGTAGCGACAGTCTTCTTTGGTAACAGCTGGGAAAGCAATCCAGATGCTAAGGAATTCACGCTAGACATCATTCGCGATATGAAACGCCGTGTAGAAGAGTGGTCAGACCAATATGGCTACCATTTCTCCATTTACTCAACACCGTCTGAAAGCTTGACAGACCGTTTCTGTCGATTAGATACAGAGAAGTTTGGCTCTATTCCTGATATCACAGACAAGGAATACTACACCAACTCTTTCCACTACGATGTTCGTAAAAATCCAACACCGTTTGAAAAATTGGACTTTGAGAAAGTCTATCCAGAAGCGGGTGCGTCAGGTGGTTTCATCCATTATTGTGAGTATCCAGTCCTCCAGCAAAATCCTAAAGCCTTGGAAGCTGTCTGGGATTATGCTTATGACCGTGTGGGTTATCTTGGAACCAATACTCCAATAGACCGTTGCTACAAGTGTGACTTTGAAGGGGATTTTGAACCAACTGAGAGAGGATTTG